>CBDVDJ010000056.1:0-9988 GCA_965372695.1 uncultured bacterium | reverse complement strand
ACGCCGTGGTGGGTCATGGGGGGCTATCTGTTGTTCACCGCCGTCTGGACGATCCGGTTCGTCATGTACTTCACCCGCACCGGCGGCCGCTGACCCGTTACGGGCCTTCCTTCATCGCGATTATTCAGGACTGTGGATGGATGTTCGCGCCGCACATTTTGCAGTGCTTCGCGTCGGCGTCGTGTCCCTCGGCGCTGCACTCGGGGCAGCTCTGGGTCGTGACCTTCTTGTCCCGTCCCCGGGTCATTTCGGCCGTTACGATCCCCGTCGGGACGGCGATGATGCTGTAGCCGAGAATCATCAGTAACGCCGCCAGCGTCTGACCGAGACTCGTTTCCGGAGACACGTCGCCGTAACCCACCGTCGTCATCGTCACGATGGCCCAGTAGACGCTCCGCGGGATACTGGTAAATCCGTGGGCTTCGCCCTCGATGACGTACATCGCCGAACCCATGATGACGGCGATTGTCACCACGGTGGACAGAAAAATGATGATCTTGCGGCGGCCCGCGCGCAGCGCCTGCAGCAGCGTGTTGGCCTCGCTGACGTACTGGACCAGTTTGAGCACGCGGAAGATCCGCAGCAGCCGGAGGATCCGGATCACGAGGAGGAATCGCGAACCGGGTAACAAGAGGTCGAGGTAGGTGGGAATGACGGCGAGCAGGTCGACGACACCGAAAAAGCTCGTCGCGTACTTGAGCGGCCGGCCGATGCAGATCAGGCGCAGCACGTACTCGATCGTGAAGATGATGGTGAAGAACCACTCGGCGGCATAGAGGTAGCGGCCGTACTGCTCGCGGATGGGCGCAACGCTCTCGAGCATCACCGCGACGACGCTGGCGAGGATACATATAATGAGAACGAGGTCGAACGTCTTGCCGGCGGGGGTGTCCGCCTCGAAGATGACCTCGTGGAGCCTCGCTCTCCACGGGCTCATGGGCTTTTTCTTGACCACGAGAACCATCGGCCGCGTGCCTACTTTCTCGCTTCCGGAACGATGCTGATGGTAACCTCACTGCCGTCGCGCAAGACAACCATCTCCACCGGTTTACCGATCTTGATCGCGTCCAGCGCGTACGTGTAGTCGTAGATATTCTGGATGTCCAGGCCGGCGAACTTGACGATGATGTCGCCGCCCTGGATCCCCGCCTTGTCCGCCGGACCGTCGGCGCGCACGCCGGTGAGCAGCACGCCCACGATTTCGTCCGACGACGCGTAGTCGGGAATGGTCCCGAGGTACGCCCGCATGCCGGCGCTCGCGCCGCTCTTTTCCTTTTCGCGCGGGACCTTGACGTAGTCGAGTGGCTCGGTGCGTCTGGCCACGTCGAGGACCATCAGCTTCGCGTAATTGCCGATACGCGCCATCCCGTCGTAGTCGAGAGTCCCGGCGTCGTCTGCGGGGCGGTTGTACTCCTCGTGGCTGCCGGTAAAAAAGCTCACCACGGGGACTTCCTTGGGATAGAACGCCGTTACGTCGGTGGGCAGGTAGGGATCGTCCTGGATGCTCAGGTTGAAACCGGCAACGACGTTTTTCTTTTCAATAATCTTGACCCACTCGCTCGACGATCCGGTGCCCTGCATCGACAGTTTGTTGTCGCGCAGGCGGCCGACCATGTCGAAGTTGAAGTAGGCTCCCACCTCTTCGAGGGAGATGGGAGGATTCTGCGCGTAATAGTTCGAGCCGATAATGCCCATCTCCTCGCCGGACCAGGCGGCGAAGATGAACCCGTAATTGTATTTCCCGGGGTTGGCCTCCACCTCGGCGGCGATCGCGCGGGCGAGTTCGATCACGACCGAAGTACCCGAGGCGTTGTCGTCGGCGCCGTTGTGGACCTGGCCTTCTTCGCCTTTGCGGGCGAGAGAGCCGATCTCGCCGTATCCGATATGATCGTAGTGGGCGCCCATAATGAGGTACTTCTTCTCTCCGGCGCCGTCGGGCGCGGGGAGGTAACCGACGACGTTGCGGCCTTTGCTCTTCTCGCGCTTTACGCCGGTGGCCAGATCGACCTTCACGCCTTCGAGCGCGAAGGCGCCCTCGACGTGGGGGTTTTCCTGGTCGAGTTCGTCCTGGGTGTCCTGCAGACTCTTGCCCGTGCCGGCAAAGAGCGCCGAGGCGACGTTGCCGCTGATCGATGCCACGGGAATCCCCGAGCTGGCCAGACTCTGGTCGAACTTGAGGGCGACGAGCTCTCCCGCGTTGGGCGAGTTGGGACCCGTTACCACGAGCAACGCTTTCGCGCCATTCTCCCGCGCCTGCATGGCCTTGTAGCGCAGTCCCGCGTAGAGGTTGAGCTGCTGGCGGCGCTCCATCTCGACATCCTCGGGTACGTAGCGCAGAACGACGACGATCTTGTCCTTCACGTCGAGGCCCGCGTAGGAGTCGTAACCCGTTTCCATGTCGCCCGGCACGCGCAGGCCGTAGCCGGCGAACACGACTTCACCCTTTACATCCGCGTTCTCGGAGAAGGCGAGGGGGCGGAAGTCCTCTTCGACGTTGAAATCGATCTCCTGTCCCTCCGCCGTCGTCACCTCGAGCTTGTTTTTCTTTTTCTCGACCTTCACGCCCGACGTGAACGGGAACTCCTGGAAGTACTCGTCCTTGTCGCCGAGGGGCTGCAGGCCGGCCGCCTCGAACTGCGTGACGATGTAGTCGCCCGCTTTCCTGGCGCCCGTGGTACCGGTCATCCGGCCTTCGAGGTCGTCGGAGGCGAGGAACTCGACGTGTGCGCGAAGACTGGCGGCGCTGAGCGCGGCACTCGCGCCTGACTCCACGTTGCCGGAACCGCCGTGCGACGCCTCGTCGGGGCCGAGCCACGGGGCGTTGTGGCCGCCATTGGTCTCCCCGGTATCGGGGCTCGTGCGCGGCGGCGCGGCGGCGAGCGCCTCGAGTGTTGCCTCGTGGTTCCAGTCGCCGATAAAGAGCTGCGACGATTTGTTCGCCGTGCGGTTGGCCGTCCACGCGAGGCGCTTGCCGTCGGGCGAGAACACGGGCAGCCCGTCGAAGCCGTCGGTGAACGTCACCCGGACCGGCTCTTTTTTGCCGGCGGAATCAACGACGTAGAGTTCGAAGTTGGCGAATCCCTGTTTGTTGGTGGTGAAGATCGCGTATTCGCCGGACGGGTGCATGTACGGTGCCCAGCACATCGAACCGAAGTCGGTGAGACGCCTGCGGTCGGAACCGTCGAGCTTCATCGTGTAGATGTCGGCAATCATGCCGTCCTCGCCGAAGTGGCGCCAGATGATTCGCTCGCCGTCGGGGGTGAAGAACGGGCCCCCGTCGTAACCGGGCCATTCGGTCAGCCGCTTCGGGTCCGTCCCGTCGGCGTTCATGATGTAGATCTCGCCGAAATACGATATGTCGAATTCGAGTTTCTTCCGGTCCGCCTCCGGGAGATTTTCCGGAGGGTACGCGTCGCGCATCGAGCAGAACACGATTTTGCTGCCGTCGGGCGAGTAGGCGCCCTCTGCGTCGTAGCCGGTGGCAGCGGTCAGCTGGACGAAATCGGTACCGGCGCGGTTGGCGGAAAAGATATCGAAGTGTTCGTCGTAGTCCCACGAGTACCGGCGCTCCTTGCCCGAAGCGCGAAAATCGAGTTCTTCTTTCTGCTTCTTGACGGCGTCGGGGTCGAGGTGCGTCGACGCGAACAGCACGACGTCGGTGCCCGGCTTGAAGAACGCGCACGTCGTCTTGCCGGTTCCCGGCGAGACACGGTTGGTCTCTCCGTCGAGAAAGCTCAGCAAGTAAATCTGGTAAAACGGGTTCTCCGGCTCGCGCTCGCTCTGGAAGATGAAGTAGTTGCCGTCGGGGGAGAAGTAGCCCTCGCCGGCGCGCTTGCCGTCGTAGGTCAACTGCCGGATGTTTTCGAAGTAGGCGGCCTCTTCGCCGTCGCCGGCGAGCGGAACGGCCGGTGCGGCGTTGATCATCACCGCGAGTACGAACAGGAATATCACGGTTCTCATCGGAACAATCACCTCTGGTGTTATGGCCGGACTATTCGGCCAGGAGCTGGTCGACGAAACTGTTGAACTCTTTCTTGAATTCCTCGTAATGCTCTCCGGTACCCGGACCTGTGAACCCGGTGTGGATATGCCGGACCTCCCCGCCGCGGTCGACAAAGATCATCGTCGGGTAAGACACAATGCGGTTGAGCATCGGGAGCGTGCTCTGCGCCTCTTCCTTGCCGGAGTGCCCGGCGTAGAGCAGCGTGTACTGGATGTCGTTTTTTGTTTTGAAGCGCTCGATCTGTTTCATCGCGGCCTTTTCGTCGCTCAAGTGTTCGTACATGAGAGTGACGATCTCGACCCCGCGGTCCTTGTTGTCCTGGTAATAATGCGACAGGAATGCCGCCTCGTCCTGGCAGTTGGGACACCAGCTGCCGGCCAGGGTGACGATGACGACCTTTCCGTCGAAGCGCCTGTCGTCGAGAGACACTTTTTTGCCGTCGAGACCGGGGAACTCGAACGCGATTCCGTCGTACCCTTCCTTGATCCAGGTGAGGGTGTAGGGGTCGGGAAGATCGATTTTGTCGTCGCGGCGCGCGCGCCAACGTTCGTGCCACTTCGTTCCCGACCAGAATTCACCTTCGAGTGCGCCGGTTTCGCCAGCCGTGGCCGTGAACAGATACGCGTGCGCCCCGTCGAAGCACGACAATTCGATCTTGCGTCCGGCGACGGAGCCGGACAGGTAGCGGTAGTCGCCCGTCGGCGTCAGGAAAGTGCCGTTGAGTTTCGTCCCGTCCTGGGAAAACTCGCCGATCGCGCTCTCCGTCGCGCCGTCTTTCGTGACGAACTCGACGGCCCACCGCCCGGTGAAGTCGATTTCGGGCGTCGCGCTCTCTATGGAAAAAGTGTACCCCTCGGCGTACTCGGCGCGAAACGGCATCGACTGCACGACCCCGCCACGTTTGACGAGCTGGAGCGTTCCGACCAGCACGCCGTCGGTGAGGACGGCGTCGATCGTCGAGTTGAAAGCGGGGAAGAACAGCGTCAGTTTGTACTCGGCGGTCGTCACCGAGCCGACGGGTACCCGCTCCTCGCCATTGATCAGCGCGGCCGCGTAGCCGCCGGAGTCGCGAGACAACTCGAGGCCGAAGCGGATATCGCCGCCGGGCAGCGTGACGGCCGCCGCCCAGCGCCCGGTCTTGAACGGGCCGGGGTCGATCTTCGCGCTCTTGCCTTTTTCGCCGTCCCCGCCATTGCCGCCGCCCGCGCAGGCGGTCATGGCGGCGATTCCCAGAAAAGTAAGTAATAGTAAGCGTATTTTCATGACCGACGGAGTGTAGCACAAACGGCCGGGACGATAAACAAGATGTAACCATCTGAATAACAAGGGGTTGGGCCTGCTTTCGGTTGCAATCCCCACGAAATGGGTTAGATTCAGGATTATGAGACCGGAACGGGAACAGAAGCTCGAACTCGAGATCGCCGCGGCGGCAGAAAATTCCGCCGAAAAAGCCGAGGCGATGGCCGAACTCGCGTGGCAGATCTGGGCCACCGACCTGACGCGGGCGAGGGAACTCAGCCAGGAAGCGCTCCGGATTGCCGAAGAAAACGGCTACCTGCAGGCGCGCGCCTGTGCGCGGCGCAACATCGGCCTGCTGTTTTTCAAGGGCGCCAACCTGGAAGAGTCGCTCGAACACCTCAACTGGGCGCTCAAGTGGTTCGAAACCAACAAACAAGTGCACGGCGAAGCGGAGGTCCGGCTCGGGCTGGCTTATCTGTACTGGGGATTCGGCGGCTTCAAACGAGGACTGGATGAGGGACTCAAGTCGCTGGCTCTTTTTGAGGAGGATGGCGAGCCCGACGGGATCGGGTGGGCGTGTTCGGCGCTCGGGTCGTTCTACTACGATTGGGACGACCACGGGCAGGCGCAGGAGTATTTCGAACGGGCGCTGGAGATCTTCGAACGGACGGGAAACCAGGTTGGTATCGGCCGCTCGCTCAACGGTCTCGGCAACGTCCTCGCCGTGCCGGGCAAGTTCGAGGAAGCGCTCGAGTACCAGGACCGGAGCCTGGCGGCCAGCCGCTCGGTGAACAACGAATTCGCCGCCGCCAAGACGCTCAACGATATCGGCCTCATTCTCCAGCGGCAGGGCAAGCACGACGAGGCGCTCGAATATCACCGTGAAGCATTGGCGATTCGCGAAGGGCTGGACTACACAACCGGAGAGGTAACCTGCCTTCTCGACATCGGCAACGTCCATACCGAAAAACGCGAATACGACGATGCCCGCGACTCGCTCAACAAGGCGTTGGTGAAAGCCGGGCAGATCCACTCCAAACCCAAGATGTGCCGTGCCCACGAACTCCTCTCCAACCTCTACCGCGACCTGTCGCAGTTTGACACCGCGCTCGTTCACTTCGAGAATTTCCACCGGATTCGCGAGGAGGTCTACCACGAGGACTCGGAAAACAGGCTGGAGAACCTGCGCAAATCCTACCAGGTCGAGGCGACCGAGAGGGAGGCGGAGATCTACCGGCTGAAAAACGTCGAGTTAAAGAGTAAGAACGACGAGCTCGAAGAGACGCTGGACAAATTGCAGAACGCCCAGGCGCAGCTGGTGCAGTCGGGAAAGATGGCGGCGCTGGGCAGCCTCGTCGCCGGAATCACACACGAAGTCACGCAGCCCATCGGCGCGATCAAGGGCGCGGCCGACGTGACGGCGCGGGTGATCAAGCGGATCGGCGATATCCCCGGCGGTGACGGTGAGCTCGAAAAGCTCGTTGGCCTGATGCGGGTGAACAACGACACCGCGTCGGAAGGAGCGGCGCGGATCGAGACGATCCTCAAGAGCCTGCAGTCATTTTCGCGCCTCGACGAAGCCGACTTCCAGAAGAGCGATATCCACGAAGGGCTCGAAAGCACGCTCACGTTGATCGATTCCGAAGTGCCCGTGAATGTGGAGGTCGTGAAGAGCTACGGTGAGGTGCCGGCCTGTTTCATGTATCCGGGTGAATTGAACCAGGTGTTCATGAACCTGCTCCTCAATGCGATCGACGCGGTCGATGGCCGCGGGATTATCGGAGTCGAGACGTGGGCCGCGGATGGTTTCGTCAACGTGAAGATCACCGATACCGGCCGCGGCATACCGGAAGACAAGCTCAAGACCCTCTTCGATCCTGCATTCACCACGCGGGATTCCCGTATCCGCATGCGGACGGGACTCTATACCTCGCTGGCGATCATCCACAAACACCACGGCGAAATCAATGTCGTCAGCAGGCCCGGCAAGGGTACGACATTTACCATCACGTTTCCCGACCACCTCGACCGGCTGATCAACGCCGAGCGCTGATCGTCGACGGTCAATAGTGAAGTTTGACGACAGTGCAGCCCCGATTTTCACTGAAAATGACAATTTCACCAAATGGTGAAATACGGAAATACACGATAACTTATTATAACAATAACAAGTCAGACGTCATTCAGGTCGCTTGAGCAGCAATTTGAACCAGGTCAGGGGTGACGCGAGTCGCTGCTTTTGACCGACGGCGCCGTCGGCGGCGGTCATTCCCGTGAGCCAGTCGAGGGTGTCGCGGTGGCGCGCCGCGCGGCCGATCAGGAAGTTGACCAGCCACCGGTGGCGGGCGAGCGAACGAAGGCGGTAGTGGAGGCGGATTTCGTTGGCGTCGAGTTCGCCCCACAAACGCGCCGGGTAGGCGGCCAGCGACGCGGCAGAGAAGTCGTCACGTCTCGCCGCTTCGGCGGCCACGGTCGCTGCGACCGAAGCCGAACACATGGCGTTGCCGATCCCCTCGCCGGAAAAGGGATCCACCAGTCCGGCGGCGTCTCCCGCGAGCATGAAACCGGCGCCATGGATCGTGCGGGAAAAGTCGGGCGTGGGCAGGTTCCAACCGTGGACGCCGCCTTCGCGGCGCGCGCGCGCAAACCGGCCGCGAAATCGCGGCGATGCGATGACGCGCTCGTGTACCTCGCGAATGGGCACACCGCGGCGTTTGACGTCGCGATGGATCATGCCGAGACCGACGTTGGTCAGGCCGTCCCCGCAGGGGAACAACCACAGGAATCCGGGCAGGGTGTCGTCGGTGAAGTGGACCTCGACGGTGTTGGGAGGACAGTCGAGGCCGCGGTAGTAGGCGCGCGTGGCGACGTACCACCGGCGGGAATCGTGTTGATAAAGTCCCAGCTTGCGCGCGACGATCGAGTTGAACCCGTCGGCGCCGATCACAACTCCGGCGGTGAACCTTCCCGCCGGACACTCGACGCCTTGAACAACGCCGTCTTCGACGACCACTCCGGTAACGGCGCAGTCCTCGCGCACCTCCACCTCTTTGCGCGCTGCGTCGAACAACACGCTGTCGAGAATCTCGCGCCGGCAGACGATGTGCGGCATCACCGGATCGCCGCCGCCGGCCGGCTTTTCGGTGAGGTCGACGTGGAGGGTGGTGCCGTCGGGCGCGCCGAGGACGGCGGCGCCGATCGGCTCGTGCGGTTCGGCCAGGACGCGTTCGAGCAGCCCGAGGTCGCGCAGGTATCCGAGGCTCTTTCTCGCCACGGCGTCACCACAAATCTTGTCGCGCGGAAACCTGCGCTTTTCGACGAGGAGGACGTCGAGCCCGGCGCGGGCCGCGTAGAGCGCCGCCGTCGCGCCGGCCGGTCCGCCCCCGGCCACTATCACATCGAAGTCACGTTTCATCACCCTGGATGATACCGCATGCGGGCCAAAAACAAAACCGGCCGGGCGTGGTGCCCGGCCGGTTCGGTGTTCGTGCGAGAACTATAATGTATGATCTACTGGTTGGATTCCGTCAGGCCTCAGGCATTGCACGGATCCTCGCCGTACTGGTTCGGTCCGCTGGCGCCCTTGGTGAACAGCAGAACCAGACTCAGGTAAACGTTGTAGAGCGGGATGTACATCAGCCAGTAGTGCGAGCCAGGCTTACCGAGGTCGTGAAGACGTTTCACGACGAGGAAAGACCAGACGATAATACCGGCGAACGAGATCAGATAACTCGCGGCGGTGGCGACGGCGGGGTCTGTGCCCGCCATACCCATTGCGAAGCCGAGCGCGAACGCGACGGCGTACATAAGCAGGCTGATGATGAGACCGGTCAGAAAATATTTCTGCCGGTTGAATCGACCCTGCATGGAGAACAGCTCTTTCATGGCGCCTCCTCAATAGTCCCGGGAGCCCCGGGAAATACGAATCAAATTGCAAATGTGTCCCCAGATGCAATTGAGTTCCGGGGACGGCGGAGCCTCGGCTCAAGGGGCGGTCAGACCGCCGTCGTGCCGTGGCTTGCGCCGTCCGGAATGCGATTTCAGCAGTTTGCGCTGCCCTTTTCCGTGCGCGAACAAACGGATGTCGCAAAAAACGGACCATGTTTGTCAAAGTCGGGAAAAAGCGCGATCAGCGCGCGATCAGCGCGAGGAAGAGCCGGATAAGCAGTTGATAAATAAGGGGATATGTGGTGGGGCGTGTGAACTCCAGGCGGACGGGAACGCGGCGCCACAACGGTACCCGGCGTCAAGGGGCGGCAGACCTCCGGCCGTTTCCTCTCAGCGGGATACCGCCGGTGCGGCAAGATCCGCGCGTTCCCACATCCATGTCTTCACGACCTTGACATCGTCCTCGACTCCCTCGACGGTGGCCATCAAATGGTTTCCGTTGAGCGCGTATCGGATCAACCGGGGAAACTCGTTTTCGGGGTTTTCGAATACGGCCTCTTTGACGGTGCCGTCGCTCGAGAGCCGGGTGAGTTTGAATTTCGTGGTGTTGTAACCGCCGGGCGAGGCGTAGTAGACGATGCCGTCGCCGGTTTTCACGATACGGAGGTACTCGAACACGGAACGTCCGTCATCGTAGTAGTCGCGGTGAACGCCGAGCATGATGTGGCCGTGCGGGGCGAGCCAGCACTCTTCCATCAGGACGCCTCGTTTGTCCGACATCCAGTATCCGCCCAGCCAGGCAAGGTCGTCGATCGTCGCGTCTGTGCCCCGCTCTTCTTCGGCGCTCCGTGTACTTGG
>CBDVDJ010000055.1:0-10087 GCA_965372695.1 uncultured bacterium | reverse complement strand
ATGCTCCCGAGGAATTCGGATATCAATTCGAGACGACATGGGTTCTCGTAAAATTGTTTCAGAAAGAGTACGTTTCGCGTTCGGAAGCACGACGACTACTGGTTGGTCTCGATCGCTTCAGGAAAATCAGGTTGGATTTCAAAGGAGTCAAGTCCATGGGGCAAGGGTTCGCGGATGAAGTGTTCCGCGTGTTTCTCGACAAGCACCCCGACATCGAGATAGAAACGGAAAACCTGAGCCAGTCGCTGCGGACGATGGTGCGCCACGTGGTTGACAATAAATCGAAAGCCAGGTTGACATCAGGTTGACGATCATAGCTATGCGGCGATCATCACTCGTCATGCACCAGCCGGACGTCGACGGCCGTTTTCTGCCTGATCGACGCCTTCACCTCGGTCGCCCAGGTCGCGCCCTGGGAAGACTCCCTCGCCGACAGCCTGACGAGCGCGCCGGTGCCGGGCGAGAAATACCAGTAGGCCGTGCCGTCGAGCAGGCCCTTGTATTCCCACACTTTGCCGTCCTCTTCGATGACCGCCGACAACGGCGCCGACATCCGTGATTCGACCATCATGCACCGGATGCCGTCGATGGTTTCGAATCCTGTCATCCGGTGCGTCGTCGTCACCGCCGCGGTGACCGGCAGGGTGCCCTCGATGTGCGATCGCGTGACCGTCGTCTCCCACGTGTCTCCCTCCTTCGCGACACCGGAGGGGAGCCGCGGAAACGCGTAATCGAAGAGGAACGAGACGTGCTGCTCGCCTCCTCCCCCCTGGCCGAGATCGAGAGGGGGCATCGCGGACGGGTCGGGATACGCCGGGGCGCCGCCCTTGTGCGCGACCGTGGCGGCGAGCCTTTTGCCGACAATCTGCCTGGAGTCGAAACCCTCCTGTCCCTCCTTCGTCACCAGCGATACGTCGAGCGCGTCGAGTGTGATCCACGCCCTGAATCCGGTTTCCGCTTCGCCTTCCCTGGTCAACGTGAAGGCCGCGTCGTACCGCCGGTCGGCGACGAGGGTTTCCTTGACCATGCGGACGGAGACAGACTGGACGTAGCTGACCGTATAACTTCGGGTTTCGCCGCGGGAGAGGCGATACACGGGGTCGATATTTTCGATGTCGGTCTCTGGTTGCTTTTCTCCGCAACCCAGGACAAGGCACGACAGGGCGAGAGCAACGATCCAGCGCATGGTTCGGTAGTCCTCCTGATAAAGGTCGTAGAGTGTGGTCAACGGAAACTATACCCAAGGCGGGCGGTTACGCCAAGCGCTAGAGCCGCCGTGCCCCGGCGGCGGTCACGTGTTTGAACGCGGCCTCGAGCGAGTGGTCGAGCGAGTCGACGCGGTGTACCACGACGCCGGTCTCCACGACCAGCCGGGGCAGTTCGCGGTAGGCGGCGTCGGGCTGGATGGTGACGAACTCGAGCGAGTTTTCTCCGAGGACTTTGAGTTCGCGGATGTGGGGCATCGCGAGCAGGGCCTGGCCGAGTTTTCGGGGCTCGTCGACCTGAAGCACCACCCGGTGCGGGTGGTCGTCACGGATTTTTCGCACCAGCGTGTGCACCTTGCCGAAACCGAGCAGCCGCCCGTGGGCGAGAATGCCGACGAGTTCGGTCAGCGCCTCTATCTCGTGCAACACGTGCGAAGAAACGAGGACTGTTTTGCCCTGCCGGCCCAACGAGAGGACGTGTTCGCGCAGCGCATTGCGGCTCGGCGGGTCGACGCCGAGAAAAGGTTCGTCGAGGAGCACCACTTCGGAATCTCCGGCGAGCGCGAGCCCGAGCTTGAGCCGCTGGCGCATCCCCCGCGACCAGGTCCCGTAATTGCGGTGCCCGTCTTCGACGAGCCTGACGAGTTCCAGCGCCTGTCTGGCGAGGTCGCGCGCGTCGGACTTGTGCCGGCCCTGCGCCATGAAGGCGACTTCGAGGTTTTTCAGCCCCGACAGCCCCGGGAAAAAGCTTTCGCCGGCGGGCACGAACGTAATGCGCGATCGTACCCCGGCGTCGAGAAACGGCGAACGGTCGAGCACTTGTGCCCGGCCCTCCTCGGGCGAAAGGAGCCCCACCAGGACGCGCATCATCGTGGTTTTGCCGCTGCCGTTGGGTCCGACGAGTCCGGTGATGCCGGGGCGCAGCTCGAGGTCGACCTTGCTCAGTCCAACGACCTCACCGTAGAACACGCTGACGCCGTCGAGTAACGCCTTTACATCCGCGCTCACGGTATCATCTCCTTCCTCACCCGCGCCGACGTGACCAGCGCACCGAGCGTTCCCCACACGATCAGCGTGACGGCGCCGACGATTCCGTGGCTCACACTGTCGCCATCGAACAGCGCCAGGATAACGTCGTCGCTCGCCTGACCGGGGTCGAGCGCGTACCCGTGATTCCCCCAGATGATCCCGGACAACGCGCCGGGGATGACGAAACAGGCGAACGCGAGCAGGAGCGCCCACCGCGTCTTCTTCGTCGCGGCACTCGGGCCAACGGTCACGCCGGCATAGCCCCACGCGACGAGGATCGCCACGATCGCGATTCTGACGACGAGGTCGAGCGATTCGACGAGCCCGAATTCGGCGATGAGGCCGGCACGGAGAACGGCGATCAGAATGCCGGGAATCAAGAGGAGCGCGACGGAGGGTAACGCGACGGCGAGCATCTTGCCGAAGGTGTAGGACCACGGAGTAACGGGGCGCGTCGCGTAGAGAAACAACACGTCTTCGCTGCGGTCGCGGGCGACGATTGGTGTGCCGATCGCCAGCGCGAGAAACAATACGGGTGCCGTCTGGATCTTGAGCAGTTGAACGAGCGGATCCCATCCCAGGTCGGCGCCGAGGCCTTTGGCGATCATGTTGACCACGAGTATGACCGCCATCACGATGGGGGGGATGAGGTTGCCGAGGAAGAGCAGCTTCACGAGTCTCCGTCGCATCGCCATCATGATCTCGCGCCGCGCGATGGCCGCGATGACCTGGGCCGTGGTCGGGGCTTTGATCTTACCCTCCATGATTGCGCTCCATGGCGAGAATAACGGCGCTTTCCAGCGACGGCAGGTCGCGTCCCAGTGTGCGGACTTCCGCGCCCCGCTCGGAAGCGAGCCGCCAGAAGTGGCGCAGGTCCGTGTCTTGTCCAGGGTCGAACGCGACGCGCTCCCCGGCTCGCTCGCGAATCGTGTACCCCGCGTTTGCCAGGGCTTGGGCGAACGCCGCATCGAGACCCGCCCCGGCGGCCACGACGACACCGGCGCCGGTACCGACCAGGCCGTCGATCGACCCCGAGTAGGCCACCGCGCCTCCTTCGAGGAGGAGGAGGTCGTCGCAGAGAAAGTCGGCGTCCTGCATGATGTGAGTGCTCACGAGGATCCGCCGGCCTTCGTCGCGCAGGTCGCGGATCAGGGTGAGGAACTGGTTACGTCCCGGCGGGTCGAGGCCCACGGTCGGTTCGTCGAGGATCAGCACTTCGGGGTCGTGGACCAAGCTCATGGCGAGCTTGCATCGCTGCAGCATGCCGGTGGAGTAACCGCGGACCGGCCGGTAGCGTTCCTCTCCCACGTCGAGGGCGTCGAGTGCGCGGTGTGCTCTCCGCAGACCTTCGCGCCGGGGCAGTCCGCTCAGCATGGCGGCGAATACGACGGCGTCCACTCCCGACCCGCCCGGGAACACGCCGGCCTGCTCGGCCATGACGCCGGCCCGGGCCCGGACCTCCATCGCCTCCCGGGGGAGGTCGAGTCCGAGTACCTGGATACGCCCCGAATCGGCCCGCAGCACGCCGAGAAGCGCGCCGATGAGCGTCGACTTGCCGGCGCCGTTGGCGCCGACGAGGCCGATGGCGCGCCCCGACAGCTCGGACGTGATCCCGTCGAGGACGAGGCGTCCCCCGCGCGAGAGGCGGAGGTTCTCGATGCTTATCCAGGCGTCGCTCATGATACGGGACCTCGCGTCAACACAGGTCTCCCAGGTTTTTGCGCTTGAAGCCGTAGGCGATCGCCGCGCAGAGGATGACGGCGATACCGATGAGGATCAGCGATGACATCGCCACCGACGACCCGGGTGCGCCGAACGATACGGGGAGCTGCATGCTCTCCTCCTGGCCGGCGATGACACCCGTGTGGTAGGACAGCGAAATGTTGCGAAGCGTGAACGGCAACCGGCCGAGCGGCACGTCGAAGAAAAAGAATATTACCAGGCCGGCGATCAACCCCCGGCGCGCAAACAGGTGAATGAGGCCGAACAGCGCCACGTAGGCAAATGAGCCCAGCGTCACCGACAGGAGTTCCCGTGGAAAAAAGTCCATTCCGTCGCGCAGCAGTATCCGGATGAGGAGGAGCAGTAGCGCCGCGCCGATGGCGAGGACGGCGCCGGTGGTCAACACCCGCACGGCGGCCAGCGTCATTCGGGGTACCGGCCCCAGCAGGGGATAGAGCAGCGTCTTGTGGGTGATGCCGTCGCGGATGGGGATCTCCGACAACACGACGGCGGCCACCGGGACGGCAACCATGATGAGAAAGTGCCGCATCCCGTACAGCGCGTCGGTCACGAATCCGGACGCGACGAGACCGCTCATGAACAGGAGCACCACGATGGCCACGAAACCGATGAACGATACCAGCCCGACCCTCATGGCGCGCGTGCTCGTCATGGGAATGACGTAAGTCCAGAAAGCGGTTGTGATGGGGTGGGGCCGGCTGTCCATGGTTGGTATTACTCTATTCCGGGAGAACTTGTTGCACCGCATTGGAACGGTACATCTCTTCGAAGAACAATTCGTGCCCCAGAGGGTTCCAGTGGGTGTCGGTGGGGTATTCGAATTTATCGCCGTGCCCGGCGTAATGGTCCGAAAACACCCGGTGCATGTCGGACACCTCGAATCCCTCCTCCGCGGCCCGCTCTATTATATAGTCCCTCATTATAACGAAGTAACTGCCCTGGGTCATCGCGAGCATTTCGGGGTCGTACATGTGGGGCCGGATGCCGTCGACGACGAGAAAAACCCGAGACGGGTCGAGACCCGACCGTGCCGGCAGTTCGGCGAGGAACGCGTCGACGGCCCGTTTCGAATCCCGGATTCTCGCCGGGTCGGCGTCGGCCCGGGTGTTGCCGGCGTATCTCGATGCCGGGTCGCCGCCGGCGGATCTCTGCCTCAAACGGGACGGTAACAACATTAACTCCAGGTTGATCATCAGGTATCGCGCCAGCGCCGATTTCCGGACCAGGGCTTTGGACGTACCGGGGACGAAATCGACGAGTTCGAGGTCGAGACGGCCGTCGTCCCGCTCGGCGAAGTAGAAGTAGCCCGGCTCCTCTTTGTATGCGAGCAGGCTCTCGTCGAAGTCATTGCCAACGATGACGAATACCATGGCGTCGGGCCGGTACTTGTCGCGTGCGTACTCGGCGAACGCGAGGTACTGGCTGAGCGGCGACCCGCGGATGGCGAACGAGTAGACTCGGGCCTGGTCTTCCAGGGCTTTCATCAACCGGCCCTGGCCGGTTTCTTCGTACGGGACCATGAGCGCTTCGACGTAGCTGTCGCCGATGACGGCCACGAGGGGACCTTTGGCGCCGGGGTCGTAGTCGATCGAACTGATAAAACCGTCGTTGTTGACGCGGATCTTGTTGGTCAGCGTAAAGTGCCAGCCCAACGACCACTGGAATGTCCGGTCGGATTCGAATTTGAAGACGGGCTGCTCCTGGTTGACGGGCTGCCGGTGGCCGCCGTCACAGACGGGGAGGAAGCGGAGGACGATTTCCAGGAACAGGGCAAAGACGATGGCCGCGATGACGACCGTTATCGCCGGAAACAGAAGTTTTTGCTTAAGCGTTCCTGGTTTCATACAAAAACCGCCGGTGACCGGATCAGGATGGCAGGTAGATGGGCGCGCCCGGCCCCACGGGGATCCCGAGCAGTATCCAGATGACGAGCATGATGATCCAGATGATTAGAAACACAACCGTGTATGGAAGCATCGTCGCGATGACGGTGCCGATACCCGCTTTTTCGTCGTAACGCGCCATGAACGCGACGATCAGGGCAAAATATGACATCATTGGAGCGATGATGTTCGTGGTGCTGTCACCGATACGATACGCCACCTGGGTGAATTCGGGCGACAGGGGTGTTTCGAGCAGCATGAACATGGGGATGAACACAGGCGCCATCAATGCCCATTTGGCGGAAGCGCTCCCCATGAACAGGTTGAGAAAGCCGGATACGAGCACGAACGCGATGACGAGCGGGATCGCCGTCAGCCCCGAAGCATTGAGCAGTTGCGCGCCCTTGACGGCCACGATCAGCCCGAGATTGGTCTCGTTGAAATAGGCGACGAACTGCGCCGCGAAAAAGATCAACACCATGTAGAGGGCGAGCGTCTTCATCGACGCGGCCATGCCGTTGACCACGTCGGTATCACTGCGGTACGTACCCGCGCCGATGCCGTAGGCGACGCCGCATGCCCCGAAGAAGATGAACACGAGGGCGACGATGCCCGATAGAAACGGTGAATGGAGCAGATCGCCCGTTTCGGCGTTGCGCAAAAATCCGCTCGCCGGGACGGTACCGAGGAGCAGGATAACGGTAATGACCACCATCGTGATCGTCGAGTAGCGCATACCCCGTTGTTCTTCGGGGGAGAGGCCCTTTATATCGTCGGCCTTTTCGGCGCCGGTGTACTCACCGAGGCGCGGAATGACAATTTTTTCCGTCACCCACGTACCCGCCGCCGCGACGGCAAATGTCGACACCGCCATGAAGTAGTAGTTGCACGCGGGGTTGACGAGGTATTCGGGGTCGACGATCCGGGCCGCTTCCTGCGAGAGGCCGGCCAGCAACGGGTCGATGGTGCCCAGCAGGAGGTTGGCGCTGTACCCGCCCGACACGCCGGCGAATGCCGCGGCGAGTCCGGCAATCGGGTGGCGGCCCGCCGCCAGGAAGATCACGGCGGCGAGCGGAACGAGTAGTACGTATCCGATTTCGCTGGCCGTGTTGGATATGACGCCGGCGAGAACGATCACAAAGGTCAACAACCGTCTCGGCGCCGACAGAACGAGTACCCGCAGCCCGGCGCCGATCAACCCGCTGCCCTCGGCGATCCCGATTCCGAGCATGGCCACCAGCACGGTGCCCAGGGGGGCAAAGCCGGTGAAGTTGGTAACCATCGAAGTGAGGATGTAGTGGAGCCCGGCAACGGAGAAGAGATTATTCGGCCGGATGATCTCTCCGGTTCCCGGGTGGATGACGGAGAGATCGAACAGGCTCGTGATCCCCGATACGACGACGGCGAGTGTCGCCATGATGGCGAACAACGACGCGGGATGCGGCAATGCGTTGCCGCCCTTCTCGATCATTGTGAGAAAGCTCGATATGGGATCCATCGATCCCAGTTTTTGCCGGAGTTTGAGAGGTAGAAGAGCCATATCTGCTTCGGGGAAGCCTACCCGGTATCGGCCCGGCAGACAATCATTTTCGCGCCACGTCACCCCGATTCTTCGTGGCAAGTGAATTACGGCACAACCTATGCGATAGCATCATGTGTTCAAGTTACCCATAGGTTGTCGTGAAGTGGCGCGCATCCCGATAGGGACTCATTGTTACCTGTTGTCCATTGTCGAGGCGTATGAGACCCATAAGCCCGATTCTCATCTCACGGGAGGTCTGACCGAAATGACTAAATTACTCCGAATCGGATTTCATATTTGCATTATGCTCGCCGTTGGCGCTTTCGCCGCCTGCAGCGACGACGATCCCGTAGTTCCTCCGGTTCCGGATCCGGATCCGAATCCGGCCGGAAGCATTGGCGTGTACGCCGATTACGCCGGTACCGTCAGCAACATCGTCAACACCGGCAATATTGTGTCCGTGTACGTCGTCCACAAAGTGGAAGTCGGCACCACGGCTTCGGCCTTCATGGTCGACGCTCCCGACGGCTGGACGCTCATTGGTACCAACGCGCAGTTCCCCGTCGTCATCGGTAACGCCGAAACCGGCATCGATATCGCTTACGGCGAGTGCTTGACCGGCAGCATCCATCTGCTGACCCTCAGCTATCAGTCGCCCGGCGGCAGCGCGACCGGGACCTTCGAGATCGTCGCCCCTTCGCGTCGCACCTCGATCCAGGTCGTTAACTGCCACTCGACGATGCTCATTTCGGGCGTCGGCCTGGTGTCGGACGTTCTGATCCAGTAAGAACGACTCGAGGCATACTCGAAAAGAGAGCGCGGGAGCCATATGGCTCCCGCGCCTTTTTGCGTTTCACATCCACCCGGAGAGTCATTTTTTGGGCCCCCGCGGGGTGAAATGATATATACTGGAGGCCACCAGCGCCGGTAACAGAAATTGAAATCAGACTTTGAAAGGATCGAAAAAATGTCAGAGAAGCGCGACCTCACCAAGCTCGAAATCCTCAGTATTGCCATCAAGTCAGAGATCGATGCCAAAGCGCTCTACACGAGGATGAAGGAAAAAGTCGATGCCGACGACCTCAAGCAGAAAATGGACTTCCTCATCGCACAGGAAGACCGTCACGAGGTCATCCTCAGGGAAGTGTACGAGAAGCAGTTTCCCGAAGTGGAACTGGCTCTGCCCCCCAAGGCGATATTGCCCATGATCGACGACGTTCTGTCCAGGGACGCCACACTCAAGGAATTGTTCGAGGCGGGCATGCTGGCCGAGAGGATGGCGCAGGAGTTCTACTCGGACCTCGCCGACAGGACCAACGACATGCGGGCGAAGAAGACGCTCCTTTATATGTCCAACATGGAGGAGAGTCACTACGCGATTCTGCAGGCGGAGTGGAACCAGATCGAGCGCCTGAATACCGAAGAAGCGAACGAGTTCCTCGACAGCGAAGGCCTGATGTTCTTCGGTCCCTGATGTGAAGGGCGTTTTCGCGCGGACCGCGGCAATAACATTTTTCACACGGTTCGATTACGACTGATGCACTCTACGCGTCCGAATGCGCGCGCGCTGCTTTGGCGCGTCATCTTTGCAGGGATCTTTTTTTTCCTGCCGATGCCCACAGATGCCTCGGAGCCTTCGCCGAGATCCGTCTTTTCTCCCGACGTCGAACTCGTTTTCGAACTCCTCACCGTCGACGACGGTCTTCCGGAAAACTCGGTCCGGGCCATAATCCAGGACCGGTCCGGCTTTCTGTGGTTCGGTACGCAGAATGGCCTTGTCCGTTACGACGGCTACGAGATGAAGATCTTCCTCCCGTCGCCGGGTGACAGCGCCGCGTTCGGCGGTCGCACCGTTATTGCCCTCCACGAAGACAAAAATGGCGATATCTGGATCGGCACGTTCCTCAACGGACTGTGGCGATATAACTACCGGACGGAGACGTTTACCCGCTTTCCTCTGCTCGAGGACCCGGAAGACGGGTTCGGCGCCAGACGAGTCGGTGACGTGTGTACGGACGCCGACGGATCTGTCTGGGCGGCGGCGAACATGCAACTCGCCCGTCTGGATCCCGCGACCGGCGCTGTCGACTGGCGACACGACGAGGTGTTGGCCGGCCCCGGACCGGAAGGCGCCGAGTTCACGGCGTTGATGGCGGACGACAGCGGAAACGTGTGGGTCGGCACCGAAGGGTGTGGTATCGCCGTCTTCGAGCGAGGGGGCGAGTTGCCCCGGCTGTATAACGGCGGATCGGATGAGGCGGGCGGTCTCGTCAGCCTGTTCGTCCACGATCTGTTTCAGTCGTCGGACGGAAGCGTCTGGGCATCCACCGAAGAAGGGCTGTCGAAATGGAACCCGGAGTCCGGGACTTTTACGTCTTTCCAGCCTGATCCCGGCGCGGGTGCGGTCGGCGAAAACCGCCTTATCAGGATGTCGGAAGATGCGAACGGCGTCATGTGGATCGGGGCGGTGGCCGGAGTCTACGCGTTCGATCCGGAGTCGGGGCAGTTTCGCCTCTTTGCCCACGATCGGCAGCGGCCGTTCTCGCCGGCCAATGGACCGATGCTCAGCGTCTTCTGCGACAGTTCGGGCCTCGTCTGGGCGGGGGCCTGGTACGCCGGTCTCAACACGGTGGATCCCGCGGGGGTGGGGTTTCGCATCCAGCGCCACGACCCGGCTGACCCGGGACGCCTCGATTACAACTCTG
>CBDVDJ010000054.1:0-10161 GCA_965372695.1 uncultured bacterium | reverse complement strand
GGAAGCGCGCGTGTACGTCGTCGACGCGGCGCGCATCGCCGCTGAAGCCGCGTCGCGGCCGTCGTTCTCGGACCAGCTGATCATATGGGCGCTGCTGGGCGCCAGCCTCAAGCAGGACCCCCTCGTCGCTGCGGGCACCGAACGTCTCGACACGTTCAAGGATTTCCTGCGGTCGCGGCTCGAACAGCTGACCGGCGCCGGGCACCACGTCGTCGACGATATTTCCGCCGCTTTCGCGATGGGCTGTGATGAAACCGCCGAGCTGGACTGGCGCGAGATGCCCGCCGTCGAAGGCGGCGAAGTCCAGGAACCGGAGGCTCCGTGGACGGCGCGGCAGGCCGAGTCGAGCGACGACACCGTCTTCGACCCCGCTCGCTTCTGGCGTTCGGTCGGGTACCTCTACGACAGCGGCGAACCCGCGGAAACGTTGATCGACCCGTACGTGGCGACCGGAATCGTGCCCGGCGGAAGCAGCGCCTACCGCGATATGTCGCCGTTCCGGCTGGGCGTACCCCGGTGGCTCGCCGAAAACTGCAGCGGATGCGGCCTGTGCTGGGCGCACTGCCCCGACACGGCGCTGCCCGCCACCATCCAGACTCCAGAACAGGTCATCAAACATGCGATGTCGCGGTGCCAGGCCGACGGGGTCACAATGATCCAGATGCAGCGCGTCGCCGATCACCTGGCCAAACAGGCCTACCGCGTCGCCGGCAGGGACGACCTCAAGCAGTACCGCGTCATGGGCGACCTCCTGCGCGAGGCGTTCACCCAGCTGGCCGACAAGATGAAACTCGACGACGAAAAGCTCGCGCCACTGCAGGCGGAGTTCGATCACGTCGCCGCCCACGTGGACCAGTGGCCGATCGCGCGCACGCTTCGGTTCTTCGACGAGCCGCACATCGCCCAGAAAGGAACGGGACACCTGCTCTCCATCGCGCTCAACCCGCTCAGCTGCAAGGGGTGCAACCTCTGCGTGGCGGTCTGTCCCGATGAGGCCTTTGAGTGGACGGAACAGGAACCCGAATTTCTCGAAACGGCACGCCGGAACTGGGAGTGGCAGATGAGTCTCCCGCCGGTGTCCGCCGAAACGATTCAGGCGCACATCGACCCGGACGACGCCGATACGGAAGTCTTCCGTTTGTTGGACAAGCGCGCCTACCATTCTCTCGTCGGCGGGGACGCGGCGCCTCCCGGCCAGAGCGTCAAGACGGCGGTCCACCTGGTGACCGGCGCCATCGAATCCGTCATGCAGCCGCGTTACGACGCCCACGTCGCCCGGCTCGAAACCCTGGTCCGGCGCCTGCAGGACAAAATCCAGGGCAAGGTCGCGGCGGCCGTCGAAATCAACGACTTCGATAACTTCGGACGCCGGCTCGACCGCCTCGGCAAGGCGAGCCTTTCGCCCGAAAAGCTCGCCGGCCTGGCAGGTGACGACCGCGCTCGACGCGAAATCGACCCCGGACAGCTGCGGCGGCTCAACGCGCTGCTCTCCTCGCTGCAGAATCAGAAGCGCAACTATACCGAGGGCGCCGGTGGCGGCGGGCGGTCGCGCATGGTCATGACCATCGATCCCGGCGGCGCGGCGTTCTGGAGCGGTACCTATCCCGACAACCCGCACACACAGCCATGGGTGTGCCACCTGCCGGGCGACGCACCGGCGCTGGCCGAGGGTGTATTCGAGGGAGTCACCCGCACGCTGGCCGAAGAGCTGGCCACGTGCCGGCGCGCCGAGCTCGAGCTGGACGACGCTTACGAAGCGGCCGAGCACGACATGTTTTTTGACCGTTTCGACTGGCGGGCGTTTTCCGCGGCGGAGCGAGAGCTCGTTCCACCCGTGCTCGTACTCGGGTACACCGGCATCACCGCCTGGGATGATATCTTCCGCCTGCTCGCGCGGCGATTCCCCGTCAAAATCGTCGTCGTCAACACCGGCGCGATACCCGTCGACTTCACCGTCAGGCTCGAGTCCGACGATACCGCCCCGACGGTCGACCGCCCCACCGAATCGAACAAGAACAACGATCCCGGGCTGCTCGCACTGGCGCGGCGCGATGTTTACATCCTGCAGTCGGCCGTCGGCAACCCCGGGCACCTGATCCGCGGCGTCGTCCGCGGGCTGTCGCGGCACTATCCCGCGCTGTTCCACGTCCACGCGCCCGACCCGCAGACGTCGGGTATCGCGCCCGACCGCGTGGCCGAACAAGCGAAGCTGGCGTACGAGAGCCGCGCTTTTCCGCTGTTCGAGGCCGACCCGGATATACCCGGCGCGCTCGTCACGCTGGAGGGTAACCCGGACGTGGACGAGCCATGGACGTCGAGAGAACTCGAATTCACCGATGCGTCCAACCGGACGGAGAGCCTGTCGGTGCCGGTCACCGTCGCCGACTGGGCCATCGGAGAGGCGCGTTTCCTCGAACACTTCACCGTGTATTCGAAGGGGCACCTCAACGACTCGATGATGTTGCTGCCCGACTATCTGGAACTCGATCCCGACCAGCGCGCCGCGTACCAGCCGATCATCCACGTAAGCGACGAAAACAAGCGGCACCGCATTGCCGTACTGTCACCGGACATCGTGCGGGCGGCCGAGGAGCGTCAGCGCTACTGGAAATACCTTCGCGGTCTGGCCGGCGGCGTGGGCGCCACGGGCCCCGTCGATACCGCGGCCGTAGCGGCCGATCCGGCCCCGGCGGCCCCCGAAGGGCCGGCCCCGGCTGAGCTGATCCCGGCTCCCGGTCCGGAACTCGACAGGGTGCTCCACGAAAAACTGACGGAAAAGCTCTTGTGGCTTTCCGGTTTCAGCCAGGACCCCGAATTTTTTCAACAATCCCTGCGGGAATTCCTCGTTCAAAAAAGGGAACTCGAGGCCGGCGCCGACGGGACGGAAACCAGTAACCCGGTGGAATAGAACCAGGATGTCACAACAGGGATCGCATAATGCCAAGAGTTTTCGCCACGGCGTCCACCCGGGCGAACACAAGGGCCTGACCGAAGGTCGGCCGCTCGAACGCCTGCCCGTGCCGCACGAGGTCGTGCTGCCGCTCAACCAGCACCTCGGCGCACCGTCGAAATGCATCGTGGCCGTCGGCGACAAGGTCTACCGGGGCCAGCGCATCGCCGAGGCGCACGGGTTCGTCTCCGTCGCGCTGCACGCGTCGGTAACGGGACGGGTGACGGCGATCGAAAAACGCCACCACCCGTCGGGGCGGCTCGATGAGGCCATCGTCATCGCCACCGACCCGGGAAGCCCGCAGACCCTCTACGACGAAGGCCCCACCGACTGGGAGGCGCTCTCCAACGAGGAACTCCTCCGGATGATACAGAACGCCGGCTTCGTCGGCCTGGGTGGCGCCGCCTTTCCCACCCACGTCAAGCTCGCCATCCCCGAGGGCAAACACGCAAAATACTTTCTCGTCAACGGCGCCGAGTGCGAACCGTACCTCACCAGCGACCACCGTATCATGCTCGAGTGGGCCGATTCGATATTCCTGGGCATCCGCATCCTGATGAAGATCCTGGACTCGGAAAAGACCTTCATCGGCGTCGAAAACAACAAGTGGGACGCGATCCGGTCGATGCGCGATCGCGTACCGGCGGATCTCAACGTCGAGATCGTACCGCTGGAAGTAAAGTATCCGCAGGGCGCCGAAAAAATGCTCGTCAAGGCGATGCTCGATCGCGAGGTGCCGAGCGGCAAACTCCCGATCGACGCGCAGGTACTCGTCCAGAACGTGGGAACGGTGGCAGGCATCGGCGACTTGTTCTCGTTCGGACAGCCTTTAATAGAGCGGGTCGTCACCGTCACAGGCCCCGGCATCCGCAATCCATCGACGCTCCTCGTTCCCGTGGGCGCCGAGCTGGGCGAAGTGATCGAGTACTGCGGCGGCCTCGAGGAAAACGTCCGCCAGGTACTCTTCGGCGGACCTATGATGGGCGCGCCGCAGCAGTATCTCGAGGTTCCGATTCTCAAAGGCACATCGGGAATCCTCTGCCTGACGGACGACCAGGTGAGCTACCGCAAGGAGTACGCGTGCATCCGGTGTGCCACGTGCATCGATTCGTGCCCGGTTTTTCTCAACCCCAGCGAACTGGGACAACTCGCCCGTGTCAGGCGCTGGGACGAAATGGTAAAGTATCACATATGGGACTGCATGGAGTGCGGATCGTGCTCCTACGTGTGTCCGTCGAATATCCCGCTGGTGCAGCGGTTCCGCGTGGCCAAGGCCATGCTCAAGGAGCAGGCGGCGCGGGAAACGGAAGCCGAAAAGGCGCGCGAAGCACTCGAGGCAGCCGAAAAGAAGTCGGCTGAGAACGCCACGGCACAAGAAAAGGCAGCGGCCGAATGAGGTACGACGTACCGCAACTCGTTATATCCACGTCTCCGTACCTGAAACGTCCGGTCGACACTCCGGTCATCATGAGGCATGTGCTCTACGCGCTCGCACCCGTCGTGCTGGCGTCGGTTTATTACTTCGGCATCAGCGCGCTCATGGTGATCGCGTCGTGCATCGCCGGCGCGACGCTGACCGAATGGGTGTTCACGGGCCGCGGAAAGATGCGCGAGAGCCACGTCGCCGACGGCAGCGCGATCGTCACCGCCGTGTTGCTCGCACTCACGCTCCCGCCCGGCATCCCGATGTGGATGGCGTTTCTCGGCGCGGTGGTCGCGATCATCGTCGGCAAGCTGCTCTTCGGCGGCCTCGGTCACAACGTGTTCAACCCGTCGCTCACGGGCCGCGCGTTTCTGCAGGCGTCATTCCCCGTGGCCATTACCACGTGGTCGACCCATTCGACCATCGGGAAATTCCTCCAGCTCCGCGGCGACACGTTCGCGCTGCCCTTTGCCTCCCCCAGGGTGGACGCCGTTACGACGGCGACACCGCTGGCCAGAATGAAATTCGATCAGATCCCCACGGAGATCACGGACCTGCTCTTCGGACAGATCCCGGGGTCGACGGGCGAAACGTGCGCCGTGCTGATCCTCCTTGGCGGCGCCTATCTCGCTTACCGGCGGTTTCTCCAGTGGCAGATTCCGACGAGCATACTGGCGACGGTGGCCGTATTCGCCACCATCCTCCATCTGATAAATGCGGACAAATACCCCGGCGCACTCCACCACCTGCTGTCCGGCGGACTGATGCTGGGTGCCGTGTTCATGGCGACCGACCCCGTCACCTCTCCACTCACCCCGCGGGGGACGTGGGTGTTCGGGATCGGCATCGGAGTCCTGGTCGTACTGATCCGCCAGTTCGGAGGATTGCCCGAGGGCGTCATGTACGCGATTCTGTTGATGAACGGTGCCACGCCGCTGATCGACCGTTACACGCAACCAAAGATTTACGGCACATCGAAACCCGCGAAGTCGGCGAAGCCGGCGAAGTCGGCGAAGCCGGCAAAGAGCCCGTCATGACGGAAGACACGACAAAATCCGCGCCGCCACCGGCGGCAGCCGTGGCCGAAGACCCGCCGGGCAGCCTGCGCATGGTGCTGACCATGGGTGGCATCGGCCTGTTCTGCGGCATTCTCATCGTGCTCTCGTTCCAGCTCACGCTGCCCATTATCACGGTGAACAAGGCGCGCGCCCTGGAGAAGGCCATTTTCGACGTGATCCCGGCGGCGACGAGCAAGGTCACATTCAAACAGGTGGGTGACACTCTCGAGCCGCTCGAAAGCGACGACCCCATTGCGATCAAGTACTACGCCGGCTACAACGACGAGGGCCAACTCGTCGGCGTGGCGCTCGAGGCCGCCGGAATGGGATTCCAGGATATCGTGACCATCCTTTACGGCTATTCGCCCGCTTGCAAATGCATCGTCGGCTTCAAGGTGATGGCGAGCAAGGAAACCCCCGGCCTCGGCACCAAGATCGAGACCGACCCGGCGTTCCTCGCCAATTTCGACGCGCTCGACGTAGCGCTCGCCCCGGACGGTACCGGAATCGCCAACCCGGTCATCCTCGTCAAGCCGGGCAAAAAGACCGAGATGTGGCAGGTCGAATCGATCACCGGCGCCACGATCTCGTCGCAGGCCATCGCCGACATCTTCGAGAAGAGCACGGCCGACCGGATCCCGGTGATCGAGAAGAACCTCGCCGTCCTGGAAGGGGGTGCCCGGTAATGCCCGAACGTACACCGCCGTCGAACATGGAAGAATTCGTCAAGGGGCTGTGGCGCGATAACCCGGTGTTCATCATGCTGCTGGGGATGTGCCCCGTGCTGGCCGTGACCAACTCGGTCGTCAACGCGCTGGCCATGGGGATCGCGACCACGTTCGTTCTCTTCATGTCGTCGACGCTCGTATCGATCCTGCGCAAGTGGATTCCCAAACAGGTCCGCATCGCCTCGTATATTCTCATCATCGCGACATTCGTGACGGTCGTCGAGTACCTGATACAGGCGATCAGCCTCGACGTCCACAAGGCCCTCGGCGCTTTTATCTCGCTGATCGTGGTCAACTGCGTGATCCTCGGCCGGGCGGAGGCCTTCGCCTCGCGCAACAGCGTCGGCAAATCGATGCTCGATGCGCTGGGGATGGGACTCGGGTTTACCCTGGCCTGTTTCTCTCTCGGCTTCGTCCGTGAGATCCTCGGCAGCGGCACCTTCGCCGGCATCCGCGTGCTCCCGGACTCATTCGAGCCCTGGACGATCATGGTCCTGCCCGGCGGAGCGTTCTTCGTGCTGGGTGGATGGTTGCTGCTCTTCAACTGGTTGCGCGAGAGAAAGCGGGTGAGGCCGGTATGAACACGATGTCACCGATGCAGATCTTCATCGACGCGTGCTTCATCAACAACTTTGTGCTCGCCATGTTTCTCGGCATCTGTCCGTTCCTGGGGGTATCCGGCAAGACGGAGACCGCCGCCCGGATGGGCGCCGCCGTGTGCTTCGTGATGCTCGTCAGTTCGACGGCCGCGTTCGGCATCCACCACGTGCTCGTGGCGATCAACGCGCCCTACCTCCACCTGATTTCGTACATCGTCGTGATTGCGTCGTCGGTCCAGCTGGTGGAGATGTTCATCAAGCGCTTCAGCCCGGCCCTGTTCCGCGCGCTGGGGATATTCCTGCCGCTCATCACGACCAACTGCGCGATCCTCGGCGTGGCGCTCTTCCAGACCAACCGCCAGTACGATTTCGTGCAGAGCCTCTCATTCGCTCTCGGAGCGGGGGCGGGATTCACACTGGCGCTGGTAATGATGTCGGGCCTGCGCGAGCGGCTCGAACTGTCCGACGTGTCTTCGGTCGTCAAGGGCGCCGCCCTGACCCTGATCATCGCGGGCATTCTGTCGATGGGGTTCATGGGATTCGCGGGGATGGGCAAGTGATATGCTGTACCACCTCCTGATAGCGGGGTCGGGTATCGTCCTCCTGATGGGCTTGTGGATCGGCGTCCAGCGGCTGGCACGCCGTGACGGCGATGACTGTGACGGGCCCGGGCACCATTCGTGCGGGTGCTGCCAGACAGATCGCGCGGCAGCTTGCGGCATGCGGGGAACCGAAGCCGGGGACGAGTAATTCCGGCGCCATACAAGAACACAAGAACACGAAAAAGCCCCGGTCCTCGACCGGGGCTTTTGTTGTTCGATGCCTGCCGTACGACTACCGGGTATACGGCGACTTCGTCGGCGGGTATTGCTCGAGGATTTTCCTGACCGCACGGTCGATGTTCGTTCGGAGCATGTCCTCGGTGGGGTCGCGGTTGACGGCTCCGTGGCCCGAACCGCTCCACACGACTTGCTTCGTCTGCGTGTCGACCAGGTCAACCCTCATCGTACCGTCCTGGACCGTCTGCGTGGCGGCCATATCCGACAGGTCATTGTAATCGAAGCCGTACTGGGCGACGAAGATCTCTCTCTTCACGCCTGCGTAGTAGGCCACCAGAATGTCGGGGTTCTCCTCGTCGAGTTCGAAACCCTCCGCCTGCATGTACTTGTGCAGCGATTTAACGAGCTCTTCCTGCATTATCTGCCGCCTGCCGGCGAACTCGGCCGCCGCGGTCGGGGTCAGGTCGAACGCTTCGTTGTCCATCAGGTCGTAGGTCACGTAGGCCTTGAAGTTGGCCTCGGGATCACTCGTGAAGCTCACGTCGAACATCGGCGAACACGCCGCCGCCAGCACCGACAGGCACACGACTGTTATCAGTATCCTGGTCATTCCGTCGTCCCTTCCTGGTCCTGTTTTTTCTTCGGCATCTCGGCGAGCATTTCCGTGATTGCACGTTTGACAAGCTTTTTCCGCTTGTCCAACGGCGCCGACTGGTCGACGAGCGCCTCGGCGGCGGCTTGCCATATCATCTGCCCCGATTCGGTTTCGAATACGAAAAGGAGCAGGGATCCCTGCTGCCACTCGCTCGACATCGCGCCGCGATAGGTGGGCAGGTCCCAGTCGCCCCTGTCGTACCACTCCTGCAGATCTTCCTCGGAGACCAGATCCGATGCGAGGTGAAACCCGACTTCCAGGTCGGGGTTCTCGAACACACGGACGAAATCGTACTGCTTGAGAGCCTCCTCGACCATATTCCCGATTTCCAGCCTGAACGACGCGTCGGCGAAGGCGCCCTCCGTCGGCAGGTTCTGGTGCGGCGCGAAGTTCCACGTCTTGAACTTCCCGTAGGCCGCATCCGGGTTGAACTGGGATGTGATGTCGATGGGGACGTCGTAGTAATTCGACGCGCAGCCAGCGGCCACGAGCGCCAGTACGACAATTATTGTTCTTTTTACGGTCATTTTCAGACTCCCTCCTTGTCGCGACATTGTCGTACAAATGCCGGGGACCGTCAACCTAAAACGCTATGATATTTAGTGGTTACGCGTTATCGACCTATTTCATCAACAGCATTTTTCTCGACAGAACCGTCTTGCCCGCTTCGAGGCGGTAGAGATAGAGCCCGCTGCTCACCCGCCGGCCCGACGCGTCGGTCCCGTCCCACGTCACGTCGTTCAGACCGGCGGGACGGACATCATCGACGAGCGTGGTGACGAGGCGGCCTTCGGGGGTAAACACCGAGAGCCGGACCTTCTCCGCTGTCACCAGGTTGAACGAAATAGTCGTCGCCGGGTTGAACGGGTTGGGGTGGTTCTGACCGAGTTCGGTGAGCGCGGCCGGTATCGACGCCTCCACCGTCCTCGACAGCTGTTCGGTGCCGTCCTCGAGCACGGCGGCGAGTGTATAACGATACACGTGCCCCGCGTCGACGCCCCGGTCCACATACGTCCGTGTGTCGGGCGGTAGCATCCCGCCGTCGGGAGGGAGCTTGACCGTCCGGCCGGCGTCGTCTTCCCTCAACAGGCGAAAGCCCCTGACCGGCTCGTCGGCATAAATGTCCCAGGCGAGTTCCGCCACCGCACCCCCGCCACCGCTGCCGCTGCGCGCGGAAAAATCGGAGACGAACACCGGTACCGGATGCCCTTCGGGGATCACCCAGTGCTTCTGGTATGGCACGCCGTCGAGGTCGATCCATTCGCCCTCGTACGTCAGCTTCGCCGCGGCGGCCCGGCGCTGGACTTCCTCGATACCGAGCCACGAATCGCCGACAAAGAGCGCGAACTGGAATGTCACCGTCTCGCCCGGCGCCAGTTCGGCGAACGGCCCGGCCGCCACGAGGTAGCTCACGTCGCGCGGCACCACCAATCCCGCTTCGATCGTTTCGCTCGCCATCGCTTCGTAACGTTCAAAATCGTTGGTCGGAAGCCCGGGCACCGCGTTGTCGAATGATTTGAAGGTGACCCACCGGGCCTCGACCGGCGCCGCCACCCCCGTCGGATCCGTCGTGTGGTCGAGTATCAACGCGCCGCAGTAACCGGTCGTCTGTCCCGCATCGCCGTCGACGTCGTACACGTATCCGAACTCCACGTCGGTCGTTCCCCACGGCGTACTCACCGACGGGTAGCTCGCGAAGTCCGTGCCGTCGTCATTATAATAATTCTGGGCGTCGCGGGGACCCGCGTCGCCGTCGACGTAGAGGCCGATATAGACGTCCTCGAGGACCTGGTCTCCGGTGTTGGTGATCGTGTAGTCGAATCCCACGAACTGGTCGAACTCCGTCTCACTCCACTGAAAGCTCTGCTGGCGGACGAGGAGATTCATGGGCTGGTGCTCGGGATATATCTGGGTGATGCCAGGCTGGTCATCGGTGTACCAGCAGCTCTGCATGTTTTCCGAGATCGCG
>CBDVDJ010000053.1:0-10165 GCA_965372695.1 uncultured bacterium | reverse complement strand
CGAGCATCCTGCTATCCATTCCAGGCCCCCGCCAGTTCGCCCGCCGCCGGTTTGCCCTTCGGCGTATAGTCTCTGTCCAGAGGCCCTCCTTCGCCGTTCACCAGCCAGTTCCACCAGTAGACACCCTCGATCCAACCCGCCCCCGACGCGGCCTCGAGTGCGGCCCAGTACAGGTCGGCCTGTTCTCCCCCGTCATATCCGGCGTCACCGCTGAAGTCCCAGGGGCGCATGCCGGCGCCGTCGACGCTGCGATAGCCGATTTCCGTCAACAGGATCGCTTTGTCCGTCTGGCCGCGCAGCCGGTTGAGGCGTTCAATCCATGGCTGCCAGCCGGCGAGTATCTCCACGCGACCGGCCTCCGCCCTCCCGGTGACGGGGGCATAAAAATCGACGCCGACGCGGTCCACCGCGTCCCAGAACGGGACCATCCACGCCTCGTCCCACGATGCCGCGTAGACGACTTCGCCTCCGAATCGGGTGCGGACCGAAGCGATCAGGTCGCGCCAGCGATCGCCGTGCTCGATAGTGCCGGCGAGTTCGGTCCCGGCGACGAGCTGGACGGCCCCCATACCCGATGCCTCCAAGGCCCACCCCCTCACCCACGAACCGTAGGAATCGAACCACGCGGTGACGTCGATAGGACGGATATTGCCGCGCCACTCGCCGTCGTCGAGGTCGACGTGCAACTTGATCGCCACTTCCATGCCGGCGGCGGCGGCGATCGAAGCGGCCCGGCGCACGGCACTCGCGTCCGGGGTCTTGCGCGGATCGACGCGGACGGCGGAATCCGTCGTCCGTTCCTGGTAGGCCGTCACGACGATGACGAGACGGTTGGCCCCGAGCCGGGCGATATCGTCGATCGCCGCCGCCGCCGCCGCGCTCGCGTACCCGTTGGCCGTCCAGTCGGCCAGTGTGACCCCTCGCACCGCCATACCGGTCGCATCTGCCGGCGCGGTCGGGAGCTCGTTACACCCGGCGATCGCCAGGAGCAACAGGCCCGTAACTATCGCTTTCACTATATGTAGCATCGTTTATATCATGTATTGTGAGATGTTCGGAATGAGACACAGGAGAGGTTACATGGATCCGGACGCTTCGAGCGCGGCCAGGCGCTCGCGGGCGTCGGTGAGTATTTGCTGGTCCTCGTCGGCGCCCTTCCAGATGTTCAGGAATTCGCGATAGTACCCGAGCGCCTCACTGGACTGCCCCAGCTGGTCGTGGGACCTGCCCAGATAGTAATAACTGAGCGCGATGAAGAGCGCATTCTCCAGAGTGGCGTTCTCAAAACGAAAGACCCGCTTGAAGTTCGGAACGGCGGCTTCGTAGTTTCCCTCGTCGTAGTAGCAGACTGCCGTCCGGAATATGATGCTGGCGAATTTTACCTCGGGTATCATCTTGATGGAGTCGAGCAGCGCTTCGGCTCCGCTGCAGTCACCGCTGCTGGACGCGGCGAGGGCCTCGAACAAGGGCACCACAAATTTCTCCTTGTTGTGCTCCTCGAAGATCTTCATCCCTTCGTCGACGCGCCCGGTCACAACGTTGAACGCCGTGAGATTCATCCAGTAGTCCATCGATTTCACGCTGTCGGGATATTCGTAGGTATTCTCGATCAGACCCCGGGCGGTTTCCAGGTCATTCCAGGCCCAGTAGTGCATCATCGCAATCCCCACCTCGAGTGTGGGCAGCATTTCTGTTTGGCCCCGGGCTCGCAGCGTATCCATCCCGGCATTTGCCCACGCCACGGCCTCGTGGAAACGGCCGAGGTAGGGCATGATGTGGCCGGCGATGGCGACGAAGGCCTGGAACTTCGCCTTGTCCGGGTAATCGCCGTCGACGATTTCCTGGAGGGTGGCGATCGACTTGTCGACCTGCCCCGCAAACAGGTACGCGGTGGCCAGCGCGCGTTTGGACGCGGCCAGCTTCGGGGTAATCTCGCTGGCCCGTTCGTAGTGGGTGATCGCTTCTTCGCCGTTTCCCAGCATGAACGCCGCGTTGCCTAGCCACTGGTACGCCTCCGCCGACTGCGTCTGATCCGCCCAGCGCCGCGCCATGTCGTACCCCGCCTGGATCTGGTCGGTACGAAGATACGTCCACGTGAGATGCTGGAGGGAACGCTCGAATTCAGGGTCGAGTTCGAGGACGCGTTCAAAATAAACCTGCGCCGTGTCGTACTCCTCGGTGTGAAAGCTGATGTCGCCGATGCTGAACAGCATCTCCTTGTCGTCGGGATAGAGCTTCTGCATCGCGCGCAGGTACGGCAACTGCGCGTTGAATCCGTCTTCGAGGCTGGCGTTGAGCGCCCTGACGAGGAACTGCTCCTTCTGCGGAATGCGGTCGATCAGCTCCATGGCGAGGCGTACATGATCTTCGGCGTCGTCCAGCTGATGGCGAGACCACCACTGCGTATAGGCGAGCTTATAGTGAGCAAGCGCAAACGTCGAATCGAGGTCGAGGGATTTCTCGAATTCCTTCGCCGCCCTGCCGAAATCGAGGTCGTTCATGTAACGGTCGCCCTCGAAGAAGTGCTTGTAGGCTTCCAGTGAAACGGTGGTCACGTCGGCGACGTTCTGCGCGTTCTGCTCGACGACCTGGATCTCTTCCTGCAGGTCGATGCGGATGTCCTTCGCGAGCCGGTCGATCATGCCGGGAATGCTCTCCTGCCCCTCGCCTTCCTCTTTGGTCGTAAAAATGTACTCGTTACGGCGCGTATCGAGCACCTTGAGGTCGATCGTGTACTTCTGACCGAATTTGCGTATCGTCGGGATGACGAGCGCGCCCACGCCGGCCTGGACGCACAGCTCCTGGCCGAGCGATTCGTCGATCCGGTCGACGTCTTCGACGTCCATGATCATGAGGATATCGAACATCCGCGTGCGCGTCATCACCGACAACCGGCGCGACTGTTCGAGCGACGTGATCAACATTCCGGAGAGCCCGTCGAGGGCCGCCTCGTCCGTCTCATTGTCGAAGTCGATCACCGCGATCGGAATGCGCACATCGCTCTCGGCCGGCTTGCTCACGAAGAGGTCGTACATCACGAACGCCGCGACGATGACCACGAGGGCGACGATCGGGATGGAGACGGCCCGCCGTTTGCTACTGGCCGGCTTGCGGCTCGTTGTGCCCTTGCGCCGGTTGTCGATCACCAATTTGAGTTCGGTGATCAGATCTTCCACCGTCTGGTATCGGTCGTCCGGCTCTTTTTCCATACACTTGTCGATGACGGCGATGACTTCTTCCGGCACGCTGGGACGGATTACTTCGAGCGGTTTGGGATCCTCGTTGACGATCGAATAACGCACCGCCTGCTCGTAGTCGCCGCGGAACGGCAACTCGCCGGCCAGCATTTCGTACAGGACAACGCCGAGCGACCAGATGTCGGTTCGCTGGTCGACTCCGTCACCGCGGGCCTGCTCCGGCGACATGTAGGCGCTGGTGCCGCCGGACGAGAGGACGTCGTCGGGCTTGACCTGGTCGTGCCTCCGCGCGAGACCGAAGTCCATGATGAACACGCGTCCCGCTTCGTCGACCATGATATTGGCGCTCTTGATGTCCCGGTGGATGAGTCCCTTCTCGTGGGCCTGTTCGAGGCCCTGGGAGATCTGGAGGGTGACCCTGAGGGCCTCGTCGACGCCGATGGTGCTCGACAGGACCCGGTCGCGCAGCGTGACGCCGTCGATGTAGGCCATCGCGATGAACGTATGGTCTTTCTGTTCGTTGATTTCGTAGATGGTGCAGATGTTCGGGTGCTGGAGACCGGCCGCCGCCCGCGCTTCATTGACCAGGCGCTCCTGCTCACCGGGACGATCGGTCACCACGGTGCTGAGGAACTTCAGCGCCACCGTGCGGTGGAGCTTGGTATCCTCAGCCTTGTAGACGACCCCCATGCCCCCCTCACCGAGTTTCTCGGTGATCTGGAAGTGGAGTATTTTCTGACCGATCATGGCTCGACCTTTTGATTGAGTCCCGACGCCCGGGTGACCGTCTCCAGTACGCGTTAAACTATACGCGCATATCTGCAGTAAGTTTCAAATATATTTCGAGTTGGCGCCGCCGCCGGACCCTGCGCAGGGAGTCGCCCGTCACGAATTCCGCTTCACCACGACGATGGTGAGATCGTCGAGTTGTTCCGTTTTGCCCTCGTGCTTCTGGACCGCTTCGATGAGCCCGTCGATGATCGATACGGCGGACCGGTCCTTCAATTCCCTGATGAGGCTTATGAGCATTTCCTCGCCGAACGGGTGGTCGAATTCGTTGGTGGCGTCCGGTATTCCATCCGAGTAAATGATAAGAAGGTCGCCTGCCTTGAGGGCAACGGAGTCGTTCTGGTACGGAAACTCTTCCATGACTCCCAGGGCCATGCCGCCCGTCTCGAGACGCGCCGGATCCCCACCGTCGGAAAAGACTAACGGAGTTTCGTGCCCGGCGTTGCAATATGCCAGTTCGTGCGTCTCGATGTTGAGTATGCCGTAGAACAACGTGGCGAATTTCTCCGGATCGGTGCTCTGAAACATCAGCTTGTTCGACCTCTGCACCGATTCGTTGACCGGTGCGTTGAGGAGGGTCTGCCCGCGCAGCGTCGCCTGGAGATTGGCCATGAGCAGCGATGCGGGCAATCCCTTGCCCGATACGTCGCCCAGGCAGATCGCCATCGAACCGGGCTCCACGTCGATAAAGTCGAAATAGTCACCGCCGACCATCTGGGCGGGGATACTGCGCGCGGCAATGTCGTAACCCGGAACATCCGGTTGTGACTTCGGCAGCAGGTCGATCTGGATCTGGTAGGCCAGGCGAACCTGCTCCTTCATGCTGACAAACGCTTTTTCTTCCTCGTAGAGACGGGCGTTTTCGACAATCTGCGCGGACTGTCCCGCGATGATGGCGAGCAGACGCTGATCCTCCTGCGTGAAACCAGCCAGGTCCTTCTTGTTGTACGACGTGATGACGCCCCTGAGCTCCGATTTGACCATCAGCGGCACGCAGAGGATCGAGTTGATCGTCAGGTCCCATTTCAGTCCCTTGAAGCGCTCATCGGTCCCCGGCTCATTGGTCAGGAGCGGCTTCTTGTACAGGTGCATCCAGCCGAGGAGGTTCTCGTTGAGGTGATACTGGGGGTGTTCCGCCGAGCTCGTCATGGCCCGCACGAGCGTCTTCATGGGTTCGCTCGACTCATGGTCCACGAGCGTGACCACGGTCTGTTCGGCCTGCACGGCGCGCATCGACCGGTCGACGATCTTCCGGATGATGTCCTGCGAGTCGTTGGACGCACCGATCGCGCGCGAGAGATCGTTGAGAATAGAAAGCTCCTCGACCGCCCGTGTGAGCTGCCGGTTCTCCTCTTCCAGTGCCATGACCTTGCTCGCCAGGTCGTAGTCGCCCGCGGAGGAGGCGCCTGCCTGCCTGGCCGGGTCACGGCTGAAGGGATTGCGGAAGCCTTTTCTGGCCATAACTGTCCTTCCTCATTACGGATTCGGATCCCGGCCCCGACCGCGGTAATGTGTGTAACGTTAACAGTATGTTACGACTACCGAGGATAACGCAACCATTATTCATCGCGGTGATCGTCGCCGGATCGAGGGTGACGATTGCGCATTTTCGGGGTTGCCGACGGGGGTGTATCTCGTTTAAAATTAATGTGCTACGAGTTACTCTCCCCGTGCCCTCCCGCGCGGGCCGCGGTGCCGGGTGGCGCAGATCTAGCGACGAATACCTCTATCTGCTTACATGAGTATTACTTGAGCTCACCGAGGTTGCATCCATTGTTCCCGACCGTTCGGTCCCGCTGGGCCGCCGCCGCCCTGGCGATGATCATTGTCCTGGCCTTGATTCCCGCCGGGTTTCCCGGCCGGATCGCCGTGTGGGCGGCGACGATGCTCCTCCCGGGCGCGGCGCTGTACCGGCTGACCGCGAGGCGGAGGTCCGCTCTGGAGAGCCTCACCGGCGCATTGGTACTGTCGCCAATAATTACCTGCGCCCTGTGCGTTTTATTCATGCTGGCGGGAACATCCGTCGAGACGGCCGTTCGCGCCGTTATCGTGCTCGCCGGCGTGGCGGGTTTTGCCGGAATTCTCCTGACGCGCCGCGAAAGCCCCGCCCGCGCACCGGCGCGCCTGTCGGCGCGCCTGTCGCCGCGCCAGTGGATCGCGGCCGGTGCTCTGATCGTGGCCACGCTCTTTCTCGTCGGCTATCTTCCCCAGACCAGCGAATGGTGGCGGTTCCGGTCGGACGCCTGGTTCCACGGCGCCGTCGTGGCACAGATCTCAGACTATGGCCTGCCCCCGATGGACCCCTTCTTCGCCGGTTATGAACTCCAGTACATGTGGTTTTACCACGTCACCGTCCTGGCGTTGTCGCGGGCGGCGTCGCTGGACCCGTTCCGTGTCATGTCACTCATCAATCTACATTGCCTCGCCGGGGTATTTCTGGCGACAATGTTGTTCTCCGGAATTTTCGTCCGCCGGTTCGGCCGCCGCCTCGGTTCGTGCATCCTCGTCGCGTTCGGGATGAATGGCCTCGTCTGGCTCTTCCTTCCCTTCAAGGCGATCCGGGCGTTGATGGGCGAGGTGACGGGTACCGAAGAGCTGGCGCGGTCATTTTCGTTGTCACCATTTGACCTCTATACCGCCAAGCAATTTCTCACCGTCTATTATAACCAGGAGTTCTTTCTCGACAAATTCGTCGTCATGACCGCGCTGGGACTGGCCTTTGCCTGCATGGCCCTCTTCTGGTGGGCGTGTGCCGAGTATCTCAAAACGAGGCGGCCGTACGCCTTGATCGCGGCCTCGTTGAGCCTCGCCGGCATGCTCGGATTCCACACGCTGTTCGGCGTCATCATGATCGCCGCCACGGCGGGAGGGCTCGTCCTGTCGCTCGTCTTCCGCTCGAAAGTGACCGGCTATCGCCTCCGGCCGGCGGTCGAACTGGCGATCGCACTGGCGGCGGCCGCCGCCGCCACGGCGCCTTATCTATATTCGATCACACGGTTGAAAGAGAGGGAGTACGTCTTCCCCTTCGGGGTTTCATTCGAGAAAATCGCCGGGCTGCTGATCACCTGCGCCGCCGTCATCGTGCTGGCCGCTTACCAGAGGTGGTTTTTTACCGCGCGCGACGCCGCCGCCCGCTTCGTCCAGTTCGGACTGGCGGCAACGGTTGTATTGTGCGCGCTGATCGTGCTTCCCGACTCGAACACGTACGACAAGCTCCCGCTGTTCGTATTCTACCCCCTCGCCGTGATCGGCGGGTGGACGCTGTCGGACATCGTGATGCGGCGCAGGTCGGCCGCCGGACGCATTGCGGCCGCGCTGGCCCTCGCGGCACTGTTTCTCGTTCCCGTTAACGCCATCTCGTTCGCCGCCTACTTCAACACGCAAGACGAGCCAAAATACAGCCGGTCCGAGGAAGCCGCCGCGGAGTGGATCCGGCACAACACCGCCCGCGACGCCGTGTTTGTCGACCTCAACGAAAAGGTATTCCTGCTCGTCGCCGGCCCCAGAAGCTATTATTGCGGCAAGATCGCCTATGCACGGCAGTGGGGATACAACAGTCTGGAAATGGCGGAACGCTTTCACGCGCGTGACACCCTGCTCGGGGCCGGAGAACTGGATGACGCGACGCTTCGGCTTCTCTCTGAAGCGCCGTGGGATCTGTACGTGATTGTCCGCGGCCCGCGCCGGGCGGCGCCGGTCGTGGCCCGCCACCCCGAACTGTTCCGCCGTGTTTATACGGGCGGCGACATCGAGTTGTATCGAGTGGACCGCGGCGCGTGCCGGCGCGCCACCAGCTCAGGACGGACACGGTAAGAAATGAAACGTAAATTATTGATAGGAGTCGCCGTCAGCGGCATTTTTCTATGGCTCGCGCTCCGCGATATCGACTGGGGCGCGTTCGGGGCTGTGTTCGGCCAGGTGCGTTACGGGCCGCTGGCGCTGTGCGTCGCTTTCACGCTGCTGGGTCACTTCACGCGGGCCGTGCGGTGGAAATACATGCTGGTGACGGTCAAGAAGATCCCGATCGGCAGCCTCTGGTCGGCGACGGCGATTGCCTTCATGTTCAACAATCTGCTACCCGCCCGCCTCGGTGAATTCGTTCGCGCTTATGCAATCGGCCGCTCGGAAGGCATCAGCAAGTCCACCGCGTTTGCGACCATTGTCTTCGAACGCGTCGTCGACGTGTTCACCCTGATCCTGCTCCTGTGGTTCTGCCTGCTCAAGATCGACGGACCGGAGTGGCTCCGGCGCAGCGGGATAATCCTCGTGGTATTCAACCTGGTCCTGCTGGCGCTCCTCGTCGCGATGTTCCGCTACCGCGATGGCTTCACGCGTCTTCTCTCCCGGGCGTGCAAACCGCTGCCACAGCGATTCGGCGTACGGCTGGTCAAACTGTGCAACGCGTTTGTGGAAGGGCTGGGCGTGCTGGAAGACCGGTCCGCAATCCTCCCCGTAATTGCATTATCGGTGCCGGTTTGGGGATTCGCCACCGTGGGAATTTATTACTGTTTGATCGCCGTCGGCATGGAGCTGCCGTTTCTCGCCAGCGTCGTTCTCGTCGTGCTGATTTCGCTCGGTTCCATGATCCCGTCCGCGCCGGCCTACATCGGCACGCTCCAGTACGCGATCATCCTCGGCCTGGCCATCTACCAGGTGGACAAGAGCCAGGCGCTGGCCTTTGCCACCCTCTATCACGCCACCCAGTTCTTTCCCATCACGCTGGTCGGCCTCTATTACGCCCTTCGGTCGGGGATCAGTTTTTCCGACGTGTCGAACAAACGCGCGCCCCTGCCCGGCGACGGCGATACCCCCCCCGGGCGCTAGCGCGAATACCAGTCGATGATACCCGCCATCGCCTCACGACACACCACGCAGAATTCCCTCGTACCCTTGGTGAACATGATGCAGTCCACCATCGGTCGGTACAGCCCCGTCGACGCGTAGCCCGCGCCCTCGAACGCCCCCACCATGCCGGCGAAACGGCTCGCGCCGAGGTAGGCGTGCATCTCGTCGGAATGCTGGCGGTCCCGGTCGTTGTATTCGGCCTCTGCGGCCTTCACGTCGGCCTCCGGAGCGCCGGTCCGCCGCAGTTCGGCGACGCGGTCGTTGAGGTTGCGCCGCTCGCGTTGCCACTCCAGGTCGGACTCGTCGAACGGGCCCTTCTCCCAGGGCGTGGGAATCTCGATCCCCTCCGTCAGCAGGTGTCTCCACTTGAGGTTGTCCGGGTCGAGGAGCGCCGTGATGTTGGGCTCGGACGGCTCGTAGCCCGCCGGGTAGAAATCGTCGTAGGCGGTGTCCGACGTGTAGTATTCGTCGGCCAGACCAAAAAACGAATGCCCGAATTCGTGGACCATCAGGTACTCGCTCCACTGGTTGTCCGAGGTGAACGTGCAGTAGAAGTTGTAGATGCCTCCACCGCCGTAACGGTGATGATTGACCATGATGTAGAGCGCGTCGTAGGGAACGTGGCGGGCGATGTCGCGCAGCGCCCGGTTGTCCTCGGTGAGCAGGTAGCGCTCCGATCCCATCGAGTTGAACGTCGCCCCGACGGAGGTGGTACGGAACTGTCCGTGCCGGGGCTCGTCGCAACCGCTCTGGGCCGACGGTTTGAATACGCCATTGATATTGAAACGGTCCTTGTGCGATTTGCACGGCTCGGCCTCGAAGAAAACTCTGGTGAAGCGTTCGAGGTCCTTTATGAACTTGCCTTCTTCCCCGGCGGTGTACCCCTCGGCGATGATGGCCACGTCGGCCTTGACGTGCGGATCCCCGCTCTCTAAGCTGCGGAACACCCGGACGGCGGGATCGGGGCCGCGGTCGGTGATGATACCGACGTTGGCGGGGTCGATCTCGCCGCGGTACACCTCGGTCATATTCCCGTCCTTGAGTCTTTTTTCGAGCACGAATACAATTTTGCCCTTCGGCGCCGGCACGATCGCCGACTCGTGAAAAACCCGAATGACGCCGTTGCGCGCCGGACCGCTCGACTGATACTCCTTGAAGTAACTGTCGAAACCGCGCGAATAGATGAGGCTGCCCGTCGCGGCGTCGTAGATCTTGTGGTAGTAGGCGCCGTAGTTGAGTTCGTCGACGAGGTTGACGAGGCTGCCCGCCCAGTTTCCGTAACGGTAGATCCTGTCGATCGACACGGCATCGGTATCCGCATCGCCGAGGTGGTG
>CBDVDJ010000052.1:0-10175 GCA_965372695.1 uncultured bacterium | reverse complement strand
AAGAGTAACAGTGTTGGTGAGTATGCGGATGACACCCCCAACTAGGGGGAAACCTACCCCGCCTCGTCCGTACCTCGCCGGGCCGCCCGCAACAGCGGGCGGCCCGCTTGCCTTTCGCCTCTTTTGCCGTTGCCACCCGGTGCCGAAACGTGGTATCATTAATTATTATTAGTGTTTAGGAAGTTTGGACGCCGCCGGCCCCGTCTCGGCCGCGTCGTCCGCTGGCAACTCCTGCCTGTCTGTTGTCACCTCCCCTCGAGGACCGGGATTGTCGAGTAAACCCCTCAGTCACCGCGTCGGAATTCTCTCCCTGGGCCGCGTGTTCGCGTTCGCGGCCGCGTTTTTCGTGCCCATCGTCAACGTGCGTATCCTCAGTGTGGAGGAGTACGGATTCTATCGGCAGTTCTGGCTCCTTTTCGAGACGCTGACGCCGATCCTCGTTCTCGGCTTTCCGCGGAGCCTCCTCTATTATTTCCCCCGCAGCGAAACGGCGCGGGAAAAGTCCATTTATGTCACGCAGACGGTGTTCTACCTGTTTGTTGCGGGGGCGGCGGCGGTACTCGTCTACACGGTCCTGGGCAGGGTGCTCGGTGCGGGCATGGGCGAGATGATCCGGTCGTTCTACTGGCGGCTGTGCTTTTTTACGGTGTTCATGCTCCTGGCGCGGCACATGGAAGAGCTGTTCGTGGCCGACAACCAGGTCGAACGCCAGGCGCTCTACTACATGGTGACGTCGGTGCTGCGCGCCGCCGTGGTGATCGTTGTCGCCTTGAACATGCGCGACCTCTCGGCGATCATCTGGGCGCTGGCCGCGTTCGCCCTCGCCAAGGGCACGTTCGCCGTCATTTATACCAGGATTGCGTACCGTCCGTCGCTGCGCAAGGTGTCGTTGTCGACGATCAGGGAACAGTTCTCGTTTGCGCTGCCGCTGGGGCTGATGGCCGTGGCCGTCCTCCTGCTCGCCCAGACGGACAAGTTCATCATCAACCGTTTCATGGGCCGCGAAGCGTTCGCCATATATTCGGTGGGGGCCTTTCAGTTGCCGATCGCCAACATCATCGGTTCATCGGTGGCCGCCATCGCTTTTCCGCTGATGGCGCGATACCAGAAGGAGGGCCGCTACGGCGACTTTGTCGACTTGTGGAAACGGTCGTGGATGAAGACGGCCGTTTTGTTTTTCCCGATCTTCGTATTCCTGATGGTGACGGCCGAGCAGTTTATCGTCATCCTTTTCACCGACAAGTATGCCGGCGCGATCCCCGTGTTCCGGATCTACCTGATCCTGTTCCTGAAGACGACGACCGACTATGCGGGCGTGCTGACGGCGTTCAAGCAACAGGCATACCTGTTCAAGGTGTCGGCCGTCGCCGTTGTGGTCAATCTGTTCCTGAGTATCGTGTTGTACAATTCCCTGGGGTGGCTCGGGGTGCCGCTGTCGACGACGCTGTGCTTCTCCGCCGTGGTAATCCTCGCCGTGGCGAAGGGAAGCCGGCTCCTGGGGCGTTCGTTCTGGGAGATCGTGCCGTGGAGGGAACTCCTCGCCCGGATGGCAGCGGCGGCGGCGCCGGGCGCGGCGCTGTATCTGGTTTACGCGCGCCACGGTGATTACGGCATGTTTCACTACGCCGTTGCCGGCGTGGCTTACTTCGCCGTCTACTTCGCGATCTGCTGGGCATTCCGGCTGCTCCGTCTCGAGGACATCAAGTCGCTGCTGGGGAGGCGTTGACCGTGGTGACGCGTCACGACAGGCCGGCGGTGGACCGCGTCCGCAACGTCCTGCTGCTCGACAGCCAGCTCAACGTCGGCGGCCGCGAAAAGCGCATGCTCGAATTCGCCCGGCGCATCGACCGGTCGCGGTTCGAACTGAAAGTCTGCTGCCTCAAGCCGGGAAGCTATTTCAAACCGCATTTTGTCGAAGCCGGGTCGGTCTTTTATGACGGAGTGATGAAGCACAAGTACGATTTCTTCGCGTACCCGGAGTTCGGACGCATCCTGGCCACGGAGCAGATCGACCTGATCTATACGTATCCGCACTGGAACACGCTGGTGTACGCGATGATGGCGAAATTCACCGGGCGGGTCGCCCGCGTGATCGTCGCGTTTCACGGCGCCGAGTCGGGGGACCCGAAAATTCATCCGCTCAAGCGGGCGCTTCTCCGCCGTGCCGACCTTCATCTCGCCGTCGGCGAAGACCTGAAACGGCTCCTCGTCGAACGGGGCGGGCTCGACGGCCGCCGGATCCGCATCATCCACAACGGAACCGACTGCGACAAATTCCGACCGGACTCGCCGGACTCGCCGGACCCGGCGCTCCGGCGAGCGCTCGGTATCAGCGAGGACGCCCGTGTGGTCGTGACGGTGGCGTCGCTCAAGCCGATAAAGAACCTCGCGCTGCTGATCGAAGCCGCCGCAACCGTGCGCGGAGACTGCGCCGGCGACGTCCACCTGCTCATCGTGGGGGATGGCCCGCTACGGGGCGAGCTCGAGGATCAGGCCCGGCGCCTCGGCCTCGAAGGTCACGTCACATTTGCCGGAATCCGCGACGACGTCGAAGAACTGCTGAGAATCGGCGATGTATTCGCGCTGTCTTCGCTCTCGGAGGCCTCACCCAACTCGGTCCTCGAGGCGATGGCGACGGCCTTGCCCGTCGTCGTCACCGACGTCGGGTGTCTGCGGGAGATGGTCCGCGACGGGGAAAACGGCGCCGTCGTTCCGTCGGGCGATGCGCGCGCGATGGCCGCCGCGCTGGTCGGGTATCTCGGCGCCCCCGATCTCGCCGTGGCGGCGGGAGAAAAGGGCCGGCGGATCGTACTCGAACAGTTCAGCATGGAGACGATGTGCGCCGAGCGCGAGACGACGTTTGCAGAGGTCCTTGGGGACGGGGCCTGACGCGGACCGGGAACGAACGCTTTGCATGCGCGGTGGATCGGCGTAGAATCTGGTTCACACCTGGCTTGTTTCGAAAGGAAAGACGGTGCAGATCCTCACAATCCGTTTGCAGGATGGTTCGGTGACCGTACAGGAGGCGCCGGCGCCGCTGCTCGTGCCCGGCTGTGTACGGGTCAGGACCCACTACTCGGCCGTCAGTCCCGGCACCGAGGGCGGCAAGGTCGTTGCGGGCAAAAAGAGCCTGATCGGCAAGGCCCGGGCGAGGCCCGAGCAGGTCCGCGCCGTGATCGACATGGCCCGGACGGTGGGCATCCGCGACACGCTCAGGAAGGTTCGGGCCAAGCTCGAAGGCGCTTCACCCATGGGGTACTCGCTTGCCGGCGAGGTGATCGAAGTCGGCGAAGGCGTCACTGCGTATCGACCGGGCGACCGGGTGGCGTGTGCGGGCGCTTACGCCAATCACGCCGACGAGGTCGTCGTCCCGGTCAATCTCGTGGCGCCGATACCGGACGGCGTGCCCGCCGAAGCGGCGGCGATGACTACGATCGGATCCATTGCCATGCAGGGGCTGCGCCTGGCCGAACCCACCCTCGGCGAGAATGCCGTTGTGATCGGGCTCGGTGTGGTCGGGCTGCTCGCCGGACAACTGTTGCGCGCGAACGGCTGCCGCGTATTCGGCGCCGACATCGCCGCGCCGGCGATTGATCTCGCGCGCCGCGCCGGCGCCGTCGATGCGGCGGGAACGATGGGCGAAGACCCGATCGAGGGGATGGTGGACGATTTCTGCGGTGGACAGGGCGCCGACCTGGTATTGATCTGCGCGGCGACGGCGAGCGACGAACCCGTCGCCCTGGCGGGGCGCATCGCCCGCAAGCGCGGCCGCGTGGTGGTGGTCGGCGCCGTCGGCATGGACATCCCGCGGCCTGACTACTACCAGAAGGAACTCTCGTTTTCGGTTTCGTGTTCGTACGGACCGGGCCGTTACGACCCGTCGTACGAGGAAGGGGGAATCGACTACCCCTACGGCTTCGTGAGGTGGACGGAGGGGCGGAACATGGCGGCGTTCCTCGACCTGGTAGCCGCCGGCAGGATCGACCCGGCCGCCCTGGTCACGCACCGCTTCCCCTTCGCCGACGCGCCCAGGGCCTATGAGATGGTGTCGAACCGCAGCGAACCGTATTCCGGCATCCTGCTCGAGTACCCGCTGGAAGCCGTCGGTGGCGCGTCTCCCCCGTTCGTGACACTCACACCGCAGCGCAAGGCGGTGGACGGTGTGATCGGCATCGGGTGTATCGGCGCGGGGAGCTACGCGCAGTCGTTCCTCCTGCCGCACTTCAAGGGCAGCAACAAGACGAGACTGACGGCGATTTTTACGCGCACGGGCCTCGTTGCCGTCGACGCGGGCCAGCGATTCGGATTCGAACGCGCGGTAGATTCGGCCGGGGGTGTTCTCGACGATGCGGATACGCAGGCCGTCGTCGTGGCCACGCGCCACGACCAGCACGGACCCCTCGTCGTGGCCGCCCTGGAAAATGGCATGCACGTCTTCGTCGAGAAGCCCCTCTGTCTGAACGAGGAGGAACTCCGGGCCATCGCGTCCACCGCTTCGGCCCTGTCGGCCGGCGGAAACCTCCCCGTCGTGCAGACGGGTTTCAACCGCCGGTTTTCGCCATCGGCCATTGCCGTCAAAAAACACTTTGGCGCTGACCCCGGGCCGTTGACGATGTTCTACCGCGTCAACGCGGGGCAGATACCCGCCGACCACTGGATCCAGGACCCGAAGGAGGGTGGCGGGCGCATCGTGGGCGAAGTCTGTCACTTCGTCGACCTGATGCAGTACGTCGCCGGTGCCGAACCCGTCGAAGTGTACGCCGCCTGCGTCGGAGCGGGCGACCCGGCGGAAATCCCTGCCGACAACGTTTGCATCACGCTGCGTTTCGACGACGGATCGGTGGGCACGATCGGCTATTTCGCCCGCGGCGGCAAGTCGATGCCCAAAGAGCGCCTCGAAGTATTCGGCGCGGGACGAAGCGCCGTGCTCGACAATTTCGGCGGCGTCGACCTCTATTCCGGCAATGGCAAGTCGCACAAGCGGTGTGCCGGCAAGGGCCAGGCGGAGGAGGTCGCCGCGTTTCTCGCCGCCCTCGCCGGCGGCGAACCGGCCATCTCCCTGCGTTCTCAGATGGCGACCACACTGGCGACGATCCGGGCGCTGGAAAGCCTCCGCACCGGGGCCCCGGCCGCCTGCCGTATCGAGGAATTCCTGTAGATGGAACCCGGCGACCTGCGAACAGCGCTCGACCGCACGGAGCGTTACATCGAACGCGAGCGCTTCCGGGGGTACGATCCCTACGACGCGTTGACGTCGCCGATGTTCCGGCTGCCCCTCCTGCGCTCGGCCCGTCTCCCCCGGTTGGGTTTCCAGCAGGTCATCAAGCGGCTCCCGTTCCAGACCCGCCCCCTGTTCGGCATCGGCAAAGGCTACAACCCCGTGACACTCGCACTCGTGCTGCAGGGATACGTCTACCGCGACGAGGCACATGGCGAGGGGACTGCGGCGAGGTCCCGGACGGAACGGATAGACCACCTCGTCTCCGAACTCGACCGTCTCGCCTCGCCCGGCTGGTCGGGCCGCTGCTGGGGATACGATTTCCCGTGGCAGGCGCGCTACGCGAGCTATCAGGCCTTTCATCCGACCGTCGTCGCCACCGGCTTCGTCACCAACGCGCTCTTCGAAGCGTGGTCGCGATCGGGCGTGTCCCGAGCGGGAGAACTCGTCACCGGCGCCGTGCCCTTTGTCCGCGACGACCTCAACCGGACGGAAGAGGGCGAAACATTCTGCTGGTCGTATTCGCCCACGGACCGGCAGGTGGTGTTGAACGCGACCGCCAAGGGCGCGCGCCTCTGCGCTCAGGCCCACGCGATCTCACCCGACGACGAACTGACAGGGCTGGCGCGCGCAACGCTCCGGTTCGTGGCGGATCACCAGGCGGCCGACGGCGGCTGGCCCTATTCACTCGGCGATGACCGCCAGTGGCGCGACAACTTTCACACAGGATATATACTCGATTGTCTCGACGAGTACGCGCGGTTGAGCGGAGACGACAGCTTCGCGGCGAACGTCGAAGCCGGCCTCGACTACTACCTCTCCAACTTTTTCGAGGACGGCGTGATCCCCCGGTACTACGACCGTTCTCTCTATCCAGTTGACGCGACGGCGTGTGCCCAGTCCATCCTCACGCTCGTGCGCTTCGGCCGCGTCGAACAGGCGGCGGACGTCGCCGCCTGGTGCCTCGAACGCATGGCGCTGCCGGACGGTGCATTCAAGTACCGGATTCACCGTCGTATCCAGAACAGGATTCCCTATATGCGCTGGTCGGTGGCGTGGATGTTTCTGGCGTTGAGCCGGCTGGAACTGGCGCTGGCGGCCAGCCAGGATCGATAGCATCTCCGGTCCGGGACGATGCCCTTTGTGCATCACGGCCTGGCGAAGGTGATGCCGTAGCGGTTCAGGTATTCCTTCCAGGCGACCGCTGTCTCACCCAGCCTCTCGCTGCAGCAATGATCGGCGTGTGAAAACCAGGCGGCGCCGCCTCCTTCCAGGCGCACGCGTTCCCGCGGGTCGATTCCTTCCAACACCAGGTGGATCTCCTTCGGTGTGGCCTCTGCCGACGTCGGCAGCTCACGGTGGAGGTGGATCCGCGTAACTTCGTTGCCGTCTCGGATCACCAGAAGGTCGGACTGCCTCTCGACCTGGACCCCGCCGAAGTGCTCCACGTAGTGTCCAAACTCGCCGAGAATGTTGCGCAAGATGTCCATGCGCTGCTCCGGCGTGTACTCGGTCACGAACTCTTCGCGTGTTTTGATCAGCTTTGCCGGCTCGCCCAGGATGAAGGAGCCGGCCGGGAAGGAACTGGTCACCACGGAGCAACTGCCGACGACCACGTCATCTCCCAGTTCGACGCCCGGCATGACAAAGACGCGGCAGGGCAACCAGACCGCCTTGCCGATCTTCACTTCGCCGTAGGTGACCGGATACCCGGCCAGCTTGTCCTTGTAGGCGCCGTGCGTGAAAATGTAGGTGCCAAAGCCCACAGCCGATTCGTCGCCGATGGTCAGCGGGCGCGTGGGGTCGATGATGGAGTACGGGAAGATGTGGGCGCGATCGCCGATGGTCAGCCGGGAGTCGGGAAACGGCTGCTGGGCCCGAATTATGGCCGTCTCGCTGATCACGACGTCGTCACCGATTTCAATGTGCGGCACCAGCATCAGGGTCAGGGCGCGGATCTCGGAACGCTTGCCGAAACGGGCCGTCTCGCCCACGACGATGCTGCCGGCGCCGAAACTCGTACCGTCGCCGATCACGCACTCGCGGGATATATCCAGTACGCTGCCCGGACCAAAGGACACCCCTTTGCCGATCTTGTAGCCCCGCAATCGGTAGAAGAGCTTCTTGAGCGGAGAGGGCAGGATGCCGACGCTCAACACCTTTTTCAAAGGAATGCGGACGTCGTTCAATTTCACGATTTGTCCTTCCCGTCCGACGCCAGGCCGGACGCAGTGAAAACGCAGTTCAGCAGGCAGTCCATGGTTTCGCCCGACCCCGCAACAAACGAATCGGGCGTCTTCTTGCGAAACGACAGCCGTTCGAATTCCGCCGGAGACTCGATGAGTACCAGCTTGTCCAATCCGGCCAGGTGTTTGTCTACCTCGCCGATCTGGCTCTGGAAAATGCTGTACGCCGGGATCCCGAGATAGCAAGCCTCCCGCAGCATCGTGCCGCCCGAGGAAATGACCATGTCGGAGCCTTTCAGCAGGGAGATGGCCGGGATCGGTTTCTCCGGCGCCAACCAGGGTCCCTTCCAGTCCAGCCGCTTCAGGTCCTCCACCTGCCACGTGTATCGAGGGAGGAAGATTACGTAGGTGTCGTCCCGAGCCGCCAGATATTCTAGCAGCGCCTCGTAGATCGCCTTCGATCTGGGCGAATAGTAATGAGTCTCCGAGGCCGGTGGCCGGAAAGCGATCACTACGCGCTCCGGTTCGGGTACCTCGAAGGGCGCGTACCCGTCCAGATTTTTCCCGTGGAAGGTCAGGTTTTCCTTGAGGCCCGGGAAAGTGTGCACGCGGTTGGCAGCGAAGCCCCTGGCCTGGAACACCTCGGTCGGAATGACCTCCGGCGAGATGACGTGCGAGCCCAGCTTTGTGTACGAAGTCAGCTCGGCATGTTCGTAGTCGCAGATGATGAAGCAGGGGATTCTCAGCAGCCGCGCGGCGAGAGCCGCCGAGCGCGACGCGGCGATGACCAGTCGGGGCCGCTCCGAACGGACCGCGCCCACCAGCTGCAGGGCTCGTCCCAGCACGCCGATGATCTTCTTCCACGTCTGTTTTCCAAAGACGCCGCCGATGCGCCGGAATTCGATCCCCTGGTCGCGCAGGAGCTGGAGGGTGATCGAGTTGTCCCGAGCCGTCAACACCACCGTGTGGCCCCGTCGAAGCAGTTCGTCGTGTACGGGCACGAGGTACTGTACCTGGGGCGGGTTATCGATGTCGATCCAGACGGCAGCCAGTTCCCGGTCCGCACTCACGGGTTCACCTCGTATCGCAGTTCGTCTCCATCCAACAGTGCCCAGGCCAGACGGGCCCGGTCGGCGCCATCGCCCCGGATGACCCAGCCGTCGCCGGTCCTTTCCAGGGACATGCCGTTGCGTTGACGCCACCAACGCTCCACCTCGCCCGGCAATGCAAGCCACATGCCGTGATCATCCCGTTCGGCGGCCAGCAGGTCCAGCAGTTCGCGGTACAGATCTGTCGTGCGCCGGGAACGAGTGTAGTCGGGATGGATGATGAAGGATGCCAGACCGCGACGCCGGCGCACCAGCGCTGCCTGGCGTCGCCAGATTTCTGTGGAATAGTCGCCCAGCACGTTGTAGAGGGAATAATCCTGGATCATAGTCAATGGCAACTCGACGATGTCGCCCACGAAGTAGGGAAAGACCGTGCAGCAACCGCCCCGCTGCGGTTCCAGGCGAGCGGTGTTGGGAACCGACATGTCAAAAGAAATGTCCAGGTGGTGCAGCCAGTCCTGCCGACGGTACATGATCGGCGAGCGGAAACCCCGTGCTCCGTAGTCTCGCATGTAGCCGTTGATACGCGCGGCGCGGCGTTTGAATTCGGCCTCCTCTTCGAAGAGGTGCCCGTCGTGGTTGAGGCCGTGCACGCAGATCTCGCATCCGCCCTCACGGATGGACTCCAGGTACTCGGGGGGGACGGCGTAGCGTTCCTCGGGAATGATCTCGAATGCCGACACGATGCCGGCTTTTCGTTCCATGGCCATCAGTTCACCGCTGAAGTCGCGCCCCGCCGACGTCTCTACGTCGTGCGTCATCATGCCCGCGCAGGGATGGCCGTCGGGCCAGTACCAGACGAAAGGCAGGCGTTCCTCGCCCGATTCGCGCAGCAGGACGCGCCAGACGCCCTCGACCAGGTCGTCGACCGTTGTGTCGAGAGGCCAGGCAGGAAAGGGGATGTTTTGCCAGTCGCGCAGAGCCAGGCGCTGCAGGTGTTTGCGGATTCCCACGGGCAACAACGGCCGCAGTAGATAATAAAGCCGTCTCGCCGCCGACTTGTGGGCGGCGCCACCGGGCGGCAGGTAGCGTTCCCGGCGAAAATAGTCGAACAGAAGGGACGAGTCATCCGGCAGGACGGCGCCCAGGCTGTTCAGACCACTCCGGCAGGCGGTGTCACACAATGCGGCCGCATCCGATCGCCGCAGTAGCGATTCGAGATCGAGGTCGCAGCGGGTGACCTGCCGAAATGACGTAAACATCGAGCGCTTCGTCCTTTGTCGTCCATCATCGAGGGATAGGAAAATCGAACGCTATTTTTATTCCGTCGTTGCCATCCTACAACAATTGCCCGCGTCGAACCAGATCCTCATTTCAATTCCTCTTTGCCGAGCAGTTGTTGCGTGAATTCGATGTGGGCCGGGTCGATCCGGCCGGAGTCTGCCCGGGCGCCGGGTTTCGCGTCGTCACGGTTCGCGGCGGGCGGCAGGCCGTTCAGAAAGGCGGCGAGCTTGTCGGCGCCGCCGGCGGTATCTTCGAGGTCGAAGAGGGTAATGCCGGGAGGTCGCGCGACGACATCGCTGGCAAATACGGGGAGGCCGAGGGCGAGGGCTTCGCGGACGGCCACGCTGTCTCCGTCTTCGCGGGACGGGCGTACAAAAGCGTTGCACCTGGCCAGCACGGGGATCAGTGGTTCGTTGAAGTGAACGCTGAAGCCGGTCC
>CBDVDJ010000051.1:0-10177 GCA_965372695.1 uncultured bacterium | reverse complement strand
CAGGAAGCCTGCCCCTACGGAGCGATAGAGCGCGTCAACTGCGATGGCAGGGAAGTGGCTTTTGTCATTCCGGCGCTGTGTAAAGGTGGTGGGACGTGTGTTCCCGTGTGCCCGGCGGATGCCATCGAAGTCGAAGGATATACCGATGCCCAGATAACAGCAACGATCGATTCGCTGCTGACAAAAGTGAAGGAGGCAGTCTGATGGAAAACGATGCCATGCGCAGGCTCGATGACGTCTTGCGGGATGAAATGGTTATGAGGGACCGGATCCTTGCGGTGCTCGAGCACGAGCCAAAAACCATTCCCGAGATTGCCGAGATTCTGAAACAACCCGCCCACGAAGTCATGATGTGGACGATGGCGATGTGGAGATACGGAAAGATCGTAGAGACCGGGAAAGCCAATGAGGACGGCTATTACCAATACCAACCGAAGAAGTGAGAGTGTGTACCATGGCAACAGTGAGCGTGACATTTCTCAAGGAGTTTGCCCCCCTGGAACCTTTCAACGCCAATGCGTGCATTAACTGCGGTGTATGTACCGCTATCTGCCCCATGGGGCTGAATATCCTCCCTCGGGAGCTATTCCGTTATGTGTTGCTCGGACTGAAGGATAAAGTCATTGAAAACCAGGAAACGATCTTTTCCTGTCTCCTGTGCAAGCTGTGCGAGGAAAACTGCCCTGCTGATGTGCACATAGCGGAAAATGTGAGGATTCTCCGTGGCTACATAAACCGGAACGTCAACAAACTGTGAGAAAGTAAGTCATGTTAACGCCTGCTGCAAATATCCTGGGAATTCTAGCGGACAACTTGAGGAAGCGTAAAAGCGTGGTGAGTTTGTCATCCCGCAAAACGACAGCCTGGGCACGGGGGTTGGATATCCCGGTGGGTGGCGAAACGGTTATCTACACCGGTCACATGTACCAGCTCATGCCATCCATAAGTGCAATGGAAAAGAAAATGAGGCGAATCGAAGGATCATGGATATCTCGTTATTTCGGTGTGGGGCGAATGGTCAACAAAGTTGTTAATCTTACTCCGTTTCTTGCACGAGCGAACGCAGAGGATACCAGAATATATAACGATATCCTGCGCGATATAGTACGTCTGCTGAGAGCGGCAGACATTCGTTTTGGCTACTTGTACGATCAGGAACTCTATTCGGGGGCGCTGCTATACGATGAGGGCGTAGACACTGTATTTGAAAATCACGCGCATAGAGTTCACGATATGTTCAAAAAACACGGAGTCAAGCGAGTCATTACCGTAGATCCACACACGACGAATATACTCAGGGACGTTTATCCCACGGTTATTGAGGGATTTGATCTGGAGGTTAAGAGCTATCTGGAAGTTCTCGCTCAAAAGCCGCTCACTCCCGTAAATAATCTTGCCCTGCCGGTTGTGATTCACGACTCGTGTGTATATGCACGCTATGAAGGGATCATAGATGAGCCGCGACGTCTGCTGGCAAGCGCTGGTGTCGAGTATGCGGAGCCGGAGTATTCCCGGGCGCTGACTTATTGCTGCGGAGGGCCTGTGGAGTCGCTCTACCCGGGCAAGGCCCGAACCATTGCGGATAACCGCATCAAGCAGCTTGCCAAAGCTGGTAAACACGTCGCAGCCATGTGCCCCATCTGCCTTCTTAATCTGAAGGAGGCGGCCAGGGGACAAGATATCGAGGTTTGCGATATTTCAGAGTACCTGGTGGCGGCGGTCTGTGGAATTGAAAATGAGGATATTAACCATGTTGAAACTAATTCTCGGGTAGATACGGAGGTAGTCACGCATGCTGGATAAAGTAGATAAATTAGTAGTCGTTGCCACTCATGGGTGCGAGGACGGCGAACGGGCGTCACTCCCCTTTGTTATGGCCAACGCCGCGCTGGCCATGGATACACAGGCCGTCGTGATCCTCCAGGGCGCGGCGGTTACGTTGGCCAAAAGGGGATGCTATGAACACGTCTTTGTCGCGGGGCTTCCGCCGCTGAGGCAATTGGTGGATTCATTTATCGAAATGGGTGGTAAACTTCTGGTGTGCACTCCGTGTATCCAGGAGCGCCAGATCACTCCGGAGATGCTCGTGGAAACGGCCAAACCCATCAAGGCCGCCAGGGTTATAATGGAAGTCCTGGAGGCATCGGCAACCTTGTGCTACTAGTCGGAACGGAGGATAGTATGTCTGTTATCGCAATATCGCGGGGATCTCTAAGTGCCTCTTACAAACGTGCTGCCGGTCTCGGTGAAAAACTGGGAGCAACCATTATTACGCGCGAAGAAGTAATTGAGGTTGCGGAACGCTATGGCCTATACGAGACGGGTTTGCGTGAGAAAGACATCTTGGACCAGCACCCGCCGGGATTCTGGGAGAAGTACTCTGATGCCCGGAGGCATTACCTTGTCTGCTTCAAGGCAGCATTGCTGGATGCAATAATGCAGGGATCAGTCATATACCACGGCAACCTTGCTCATGTTCTTCTTGACGAAATACCTTCCGTGTTACGAGTCAGGATCAACGCGCCCGTTGAAGACAGGGCTAGAATTCTCATGGACGAAGATGGGATCTCACGTGAGGATGCTTCCGCGAAAATCCAGGAGGTGGATCAGCGAAGGAAGCGTTGGACGCAGTTTCTTTATGATGCCGAGTCCAGGAGTCCCGTCTTCTTCGATCTGGTTCTTAACATCGGCAAGATAAGCATCGAGGACGGGATCGATCTAGTTGCTACCGAGGCTCAGAAGCCGCAATTCCAAACTGATGAAGAGTCCATGAAGACCATTCGGGATCTTCACCTCGCAGCGGTGACTGAATCGTACCTGATGCACTTCCCCGGAACCTACGCCTTGGACTTCGATGTGTCTGCCGACTCTGCCAGCGGGCGAGTGACAGTTGGCGGCACAGTTGCTACAAGTAACATTCAAGCTTTGGAGGAGGACATATATTCAGCACTTTCGGGAGCTGACCTCGTAAAGCAAATTAAAATTCAGGTGGAAGTGGATAAATAACCTGGGATCTGTCGATGAAGAGGGAGAGAAACTGATTTCCCCTTACACAATGCACAATGAAAGAGTGTCAGACATGCAATACAACTTGCGGATCGATCCTGTAACCGGCGAGAGATATCTCGCCGTCCTCATCAAGGGAAAGCAGATCTTGAAAGATCCGTTGCTCAATAAGGGTACTGCATTCACCTCTCGCGAGAGAGATGAACTCGCTCTTCACGGCCTGCTGCCGCCTGCCACCATCACGATGAAGAAGCAGTTGGAGCGAACCTATGAGAATTTTCAGGCTCACACCACGGATCTTGACAAATTCGTCTATCTGACCGCGCTGCACGACAGGAACGAAGTTCTTTTCTACCGTCTCGTCTATGAACATATCGATGAGATGATGCCCATCGTCTATACACCGGTGGTGGGAGAAGCATGTCAGAAGTTTTCCCACATCTTTCGGCAGGGACGAGGCGTCTACATAGCCTATGAACAAAAGAATGAGATCGAAAAGATACTCGCGAACTCGGGCGTCGAGAATCCATCGGTCATCGTCGTCACCGACGGTGAGCGAATTCTCGGACTTGGGGATCAAGGAGCCGGTGGGATGGGAATACCCATCGGAAAACTCGTCCTGTATACCCTCTGTGCCGGCATATCCCCCTCTACGACGCTGCCTGTCATGTTGGACGTGGGTACGAATAACGAAGAGCGCCTGGATGATCCGCTGTACATTGGAATGAAGCATCGGAGAGTAAGCGGTGATGAATATCAGGCATTCATCGACGACTTCGTAGCGGCGGTCAAAAAGGTTTTCCCGAATGCCGTGCTTCAGTGGGAGGATTTTCTCAAGGGTAACGCGATCCATCAGCTCGAGCGCTTTCGCGACAAACTCTGTACCTTCAACGACGACATTCAGGGGACCGCGGGCGTAGTGGTTGCCGGCCTCCTGAGCGCGCTGCGGATTACCCGGCAGTCCATGCGTGATCAGAAAGTGCTCTTCGCCGGCGCTGGAGCAGCCGCCCAGGGGATCTCCAATCTGATCGTTGCAGCCATGATGGAAGAAGGTCTGAGTCGAGACGAAGCGGCAGGCAGGATTCTCACCGTTGACCGTAGCGGATTGGTTACCAGGGATCGCACCAACCTCGAGGAGTTCAAGGCAACCTACGCACGGGACAATGCGGAAGTCGCGAACTGGAAGGTCCAGGATCGCTCCCACATCACACTGGAAGAAACCGTTGCCAACGCAAGACCCACGATCTTGATCGGCACGTCGGGATCGCCGGGCACCTTCGGCGAAGAGGTGATCCGCATCATGGCCGAGGTCAACGAGCGTCCTGTCATCTTTCCTCTTTCTAACCCCACATCGAGGTCTGAATGCACACCCGAGCAAGCAATCAGCTGGTCTGACGGCCGCGCGATTGTCGCAACGGGTAGTCCCTTCGCACCCGTTACGTTTGGGGGTCGCCATTACCGGATTGGCCAGGGAAACAACGCATTCATCTTCCCGGGCGTAGGGCTCGGTCTCACGGTCTCTCGCGCCCGTCGTGTGACAGACGCGATGTTTCTCGCTGCGGCCAGGGCGCTTGCGGCGAAGGTCAACAGCGCCGATATCGAGGAAGGCGCGGTTTATCCCTCGCTGACTCGAATACGGGAATGCTCCCGGGCGGTCGCGTGCGCTACGGTCCGGCAAGCGGTGAAGGAAGGGCTCGCAGACGATGAGATCATGGAGAACCTCGAGCAGAAAATCCAGCAGGCTATGTGGGAGCCGGAGTACTTACCGATCCGTTATGAGTGAAAAGGGCAGTGCGGTCAGAAAAAATAGCGGATGCGTATCTCGGTTTTCCAGTCGTTCAGTTTCTCGCCGTATTCGGTGCCGGGATCTCCGACCAGGTAGTTGAAGCGGAATCGCAGTTCCAGATTCTCCATCCCTGTGTAGGCGATTTCGGGGATGAGGTTGAATGAGTGGTCATCCAGGTTGTAGATCGTGAACAGCGCGGGTGTCACGTAAAGCCAGCCGAAGGGCTCTTTCTGGATTGCTTTCAGATACAGGTAGTTCTTCATGAAATTCGGCACCTGGTAGCCCGAAAGGGCAAGCCGGGTGGCGATGAGCCGGGCGATTTCCGATGACTGAACAAAGTCGAAGTACTTTTCGACTTGATCTTCAGTATAACCTTCCCCATTTCGATAATACTCGACGATGAAGGTGGTCTCGGTAATCGTCAGGTAACGGATCCCCGCCAGATAATTCCAGGCGTCATTCGTTTCTGTCGTGACCGTTCCGTCCGGGTCAAGAACCAGCTTCCGGGAGTCGGCGATCAGCGCCAGCTCTCCATGGATTTCAAAATTGCTGGTGAGGTTCCGCGAAGCGGTTAGCCCGTAACGGGCGGAACGGCTCCCGTCCGACAGCGCCATGAAGTCGATATCGGTATCATAGAGCAGGACATACAGTTTCCCGGCGATATTGACGTGGTCTTTTTCCCCGAAGGCGGGATTTACGTCGCCAGAGACCGGCAGCAACACTCCGGTCAGGGAAAAGGTCTTGAGGGGCCCGGAGAAGCTCTTCACAAAGTCTGCAGACCCCATCCAGTAGCCCTCCAGCGAGAGGTCGGGATCTGAGGGGTTCTTGTCCCGGCCGACGAAGTTGGTCGGGTTCCAGGCGTAGCCCTTTCCCCAGCGAAGGAGCGTTTTGCCCACCGTGAAAAAGGCGTTGGAACCTGCCCGCGCGGAGAGATTGCCTTCGAACAGGCGGATGTCGTTGCGCCAGGACTCTCCGTTGTAAAGCTCCTCCAGCATCCCGAGGGCATATGCCTTGAGGGGGCCCCGCTGATAGGACAGGCCCGCCAGGATCTCTGCTCCTCCCTGCAGCCAGTAGCGGTCCTGGTCCTTTTCGAGGAAATTGAGACGGTACGAAGCGGCGTCACGGTTGAGCCGGGAGTATGACAGATCACCCTGGACATACCCGTCGAACGACCAGGGAGATTTGTCGAACTCATCGAAATCGAAGGAATACTCCTCCGGCTCCGGTGGTGTTTCCGTCTCCTGGGCCTCAACGGGCCGGCAGGTCATGAGGAAAAGCGCGAAGCCCGCGGCGGCGATTGCCCCGGCGGCTGTTCTTTGCCGGAGTTTCACCGTAGCTCTTCCACCTTGGGCAGAAAGCTCAACGTGAACACTTCGTCGCTGAATTCCCGGGCCTTGATCCTGGCGAAAAGCATCACCGAGCGGTATCCCTTCTGAAGGGGACTGTCTGTCTCGAGGACACTGGGTCTGATGACCCCTCCCCCGAAATCCTTGATTTTACTGTAGTGCAGGGTCTTGATGAGGATTCCCGAAGCCGCGTAACACCTGACCTCGTTTGGGATTACGTTCTTTTTGTCGACCACCATCTCGATGTGGTCATAGGCCACCGATCCCGACCGCGCCTTGAGTTTCAGGAGATAGCTGTCTCCCTCCTCCGTGGACGATTCGACGGTGTATTCGGTGGAGTAGTCGAGCCGCAGGATGTCGGAGTTGTTGAACACTCCCCCGACGATAGACTGCAGACTGGTGATGCGCAGCGGTTTGCCGACGCTCGGCATGTAGAGCCACATATTGTCATCGAGACGCAGAGTGCTTCTTCCTTTCTCACTGGCCGGGGAAAGAAAGAGAGCCACCATGCGGTCCTGCCCCTTCTTGATGGTGTAGAGCGTAAATTCCTTCTTGCTACCGTCGGGCTCCACGTTGATGAGCTTGCGATACATTTCGTATGATTCCGGATTGAGGTTGCGATCCACCTGGCGCAGGATCTCCTCCCCGTCGATGGCGTGGACCAGCGGGGCGAGTCCGAAAAGTAGCGCTGCCGTCACCAGTGCAATGCTGACCTTCTTCATTTATCTGACCATCCCTTCCGTTATATATGCCGCATCGCGACGACTGGTTCCATCCGTGAGGCCTTGTACGCCGGCTGCAGGCTGGCGAGCACCGATATCAGGATCACGAGCAGGGATACCACGACGATCTCTACCGGGTCCGCCGCCGGAGACAGTAACAGGCCCTTCTGGCGTCCGAAGTCGTAAGACACCGGGGATATCTTGAGCATCGCAATGGACGCCAGGGAGAGCAGAACGCCGATGGCCGAGCCAAGTATGCCCAGGCTGAGCCCTTCTACCAGAAAGAGAGAGAGAATTTTCCCGGGCCTCGTGCCGATGGCGGCAATGGTCCCGATCTCCTTTGTCCGCTCGAAGACCGCCATGATCATGACGTTCATCACGCTCACCAGGACGATGGCGACGAGCATTAACTTGATGAAGAAGGTCATGACATCGATCATCCTGGCGATATTAGAAAAGGGTGAAAGCTTTTCCCATGTGTGGATCTCATATTTCGGCGCTCCCTGCTTGTTCAGCTCGCCGCCGAGTGACGCCACCAGCGCCGCCTTTACGCCTTCCAGGGCGTTGGCGTTCTTGAGACGGACAGCGTATTCGTTCGCTGCTTTGTCCGTGATTCGGAGAATTTCCTTGGCGTCCTTGATGTGGATGTAGCCGTCACGCCCGCCGGGTCCGGTGATACCCTCCAGGATGCCGCTGACGGTGAAGGTTTTTGCGTTGACCGATCCGTCCTGGTTGGTGGCCACGATCACCACCGTGTCCCCCAGTTTCACCTTCATGCCTTTTGCCAGCAGCTCCGGCACCAGAATGTCCCCCGGGCTTAGCAGAGTGTCGCCCGCTTCTCCCTGGAGTATTCGCTTCGACAGAAGCGGCGCCGCGAGGACCTCCTGCGCCGGGTCTATTCCGTTCAGGCGCACGTTGGTCGTCTCCTCAAAATTGCTGAACATTCCGCCGAACTTGATGCGGGCGGAATAGGCTTCGACTTCGGAGAGAGAGTTCAGGGTCTTCTCGATCGTCTCCATGTCCCGGGGGCTCAGGTTGAGATGGAGGGGAAGGTTGTCGATGGAGGCCACATAACCGCGCTTGTGGACTTGCAGGTGCCCCAGCATGGAGTCCGTGATCTGGCCGATCATCAGTGACTTGAAGGCTCCGGTAATGGAGGAGAAGAGGATCACGGCCAGGACGCCGATTGTGATCAGCAGGGAAGTGAGGAGCGTGCGCCGCTTGTATCGCAGGAGGTTGCGAAAGGCGATCTTTACAATGTTAAGCATGACCTGACCTCCTGTGCTCCACGTTGGTAATGAGGCCGTCCTCGAGGGTGTACACGATCTCCGCCTCGCCCACGATTTTAGGGTCATGGGTCGAGAAGAGGAATGTGGTCTTACGCTCTTCCTTCAGTGTCTTCATGAGATTGATGACCAGGAAGGCCGTATCATGATCCAGATTTGCCGTGGGCTCGTCGGCGAGCACCAGTTTCGGTTCGCCGACCAGGGCGCGGGCCACGGCCACGCGTTGCTTCTGGCCTCCGGAAATCTGGCCGGGAAATTTCTTTCTCTGGTCAGCCATTCCTACCGCGTCGAGAAGGGTCTCGACCCGCTCTCGCCGCTCACGGGCGCCGCAGCATTCGACCATGAGCAGGGGATATTCCACGTTCTCGGCGACGGTGAGGACCGGAATGAGGTTGAAGTCCTGGAAGACGAAGCCGATGTTTTTCCCCCGGAAGGTCGCCCCGTCGGCCCGGCCCAGGGAGGCGACCTCTTTTCCGGCGACGCTCAACTGACCGGAAGTCGGCTTGTCGAGACACCCGACCAGGTTCAGAAGGGTCGTCTTGCCGCTTCCCGACGGGCCCACGAACGATACGAAACTCGCCGGTTCTATTTCAAAGCTCAGGCCCTTGAGGGCCTTGACCTCGACCTCATCCGCCCCGTAGCTCTTGGTGAGGTTTTCCGAGACAATCAGGCTCATATTGTATCTCTCCCATGTTATCGAAGGCATCAATTGCTGCCGGTGATGCCTTCCACTGGTTGACACCGGACATTCCTTATATTACACTTTAGACAACAACGGCATCGAATTTATTGCAGAAACGCTTGCTTTTTTCCGAACAAACGGACGATATTGGTATGATGCCCCGATATAGCAGATCACGCCGGGCTTTCACTCTCGGACTGGCAGCCTGGTTTATTGTCCTTTCTGTATCTGTACACGCGCTCCACAGGCATGGCGGCGTGCGGAGCGGTGAGAAAGCCAGCGCCGGCCTCTGCCACAGCGATCTTAGCGAGAATAGAGACACTCTCCCACTCGTTTCCGCGTACCAGGCTGACTATTCCGGACAAGATTATCCAGATAAGCGAGTCAACGGGCTTTGCCCCGTCTGCCTCTTTCTGGCCAAGCACCTGGCCGAGCGCCCCGCTTCACCTCCGTGTCCGACTCAAAGAGACGAGGGCTCGGGGTGCAAAACCTGCGAACCGCCCGCTCTCGTCGCGTCGCTCGATCGGCCATCCGCCGCTCCTCGAGCCCCTCCCTGCTGACCACCCGAATTCATAATTCGTAGTGATAATTGGTGCCACAGATCGTCCGGTTTAATCGGTCGGTTATCCGGTGTTTTAATTACTATTTCGAAGAGGAGTTCGATATGCGAGCAAAGACGTTGTTGCTCGGCGTTGGGATGTTTGCGGTGCTGGCATTTGCGGCGCCCGCCGACGCACGGATAGAAGCGGAGAGCGACACACTGAAAACGGAGTCCAAAGAAAAAGCCGAAAGCGACGATGAACTCGAGGCCCTCCGCCGGGCCGCTGAGGCCGAAACAAAAAAGGAACAGGCCGTCGAGGAGACCGCGGAAGATACAATATTCAAGTCGGGTAACCTGGGGTTACAGGCCCTGAATCCGGAGATCAGCGTGACGGGCGACATGCTCGGCGTATATCAGTCCGGTAACGACGAAGAGCCGACGTCGGAAACGAGGTTCCGTACTCTGGGCCTCCACTTCGAAGCCTATCTGGATCCCTACTCGCGGTTCAAGGCGGCCATTCCGATCAGCATTGTGGACGCGGAGTTGGGAGAGGCGTACTTCACACGCTACGGCGTCGCGTGGAATATCAACCTGACGCTCGGCAAATTTCGCCAGCAGCTTGGTATTGTGAACCGCTGGCACTTGCACGCGCTCGACTGGTTCAACTTTCCGCTGGCGCTCCGGGGAATATTCGGTCCCGGCGGCCTCAACCAGATCGGATTATCCCTCGACTGGTCCGCTTCGACCGGTTCCCTCGTCCACAGCCTGGGGGGCCAGGTGACAAACGCCCGCAACCCCCAGGTGTTCG
>CBDVDJ010000050.1:0-10195 GCA_965372695.1 uncultured bacterium | reverse complement strand
TTCGTATTCCTCGTCCGTCAGCTTGCCCGGTTTGAGCAGTACGTTGTCGCGGATTCCGATCTTGCCGACATCGTGTAGGAACGCGCCCTTGATGAGGGTGCGCATCGATTCGCTATCGAGGCCCATCTTCTCGGCGATACGCGCCGAATAAACCGTCACCCGGAAGTTGTGGGCGTCTGTGTCGCTGTCGCGCTTGGCGATGGCGCTGCCGAGGACCGAAATCGTCTCCAGGTTGGCGTCGAGGAGCCGCGTGGTCAGTCCCGACAGGCGCCCCAGGAGCGATGTGATGAACGGGTAGATCAGCAGCGCCGTAATGAACACGATCCCGATCCCGAAGAGCGCGCTGCGGATCATCCGGCGGTCGAGCGCCGCGATCTCCTCGTCGGACACATCGAACATCCCCTCGATGTAAGCAGCCAGGCGGCCGCCGCCGTCAAACATCGGTTCCGAAACGTGGATGAAAGGCCTCCCCTCGATACGGACGATCTTGAACCACTGCTGGCCTTCTTCGGAACGTTCCCGGCCGGCGCCGTCCATGTACACATCCAGGGGCGTCCTGAGTTCGTAGTTCTCATCGAAAGCCCGTACGAGTTCCGCGCCCTGTGTATCGTAGAAACAGACGAGAACAAACTTGCCCTCCGGCATGGCGATGGAACCCTTCTGGAATTCGCGCAGTTCTTCGAGCAGATCCTCCCCCTCGAGCCCGCGCGTATCGGCGGCGTCGAGCAGCGGCAGTATCTGAAGGTTGAGTCGCTTGACCGACTGCCGCGCTCGCTCGATCACGACCTGACTCACGCGGTCGCGTTCGAGCGCCCAGGTGATCACCGACAACACGATCGAGATCGCCAGGCACGCCAGCGCCAGGCGCACCAGCAGCTTTTTGCGGATTACTCTTTTCAGGTTCTGAGTCGCCATCAATACGATCGTCTCCGTTATTTCTTGTCTTTTCCCTCGTCGTCTTTGCCGTCGCCCGCCTGTTTGACAAATTTGAGCGACGCCGAGTTAATACAGTAGCGCATCCCTGTCGGGCGGGGCCCGTCGTTGAACACGTGTCCGAGGTGCGCGCCGCAACGGCCGCACATCACTTCGGTCCGCACCATACCCAGGCTGTCGTCGCTCTCCTCATCGACGTGACCACCGTCGATCGGCTTCCAGAAGCTCGGCCACCCCGATCCCGACTCGTACTTGGTCTCCGAGGTGAACAGCGACTGCCCGCACGCCACGCACAGATAGAGGCCTTCATCCTTCAAGTCCCAGTAATCTCCCGTGAACGCCCGTTCGGTGCCCTTCTCCCGCGTGACGTGATACTGGTCCGCCGTGAGCAGCTCGCGCCACTCTTCGTCGGTCCTGGTGATCTTGTCCGTCATGCCGCCCTCCTTCGTCGTCTTGTTTTCCGTCAATTCGTTGCCTCCGACGAGCCACCCACCCACCGCCTGCAGCGGCGTCAGGTCTTTCGCCGATGCCACCCAGGCCGCAACCGCGTATCTCCGGGCTTCCGCGCAACCCGCCGGGGGCAGACCGAATGCCGCCTCGTGGCGCCCGTCGTTGAATTCCATTTTCTTTTCCGTCAGCCCCAACACGACGAAGTCGTGCTCCAGCGTGCGGCCGACGTTCTCTCCGCGCGCTACCTTGCTCTCGAGTCCAAAGCCCAGCACGGCGACATACACCTTCATCCGCGAACTGGAACCACCCGACGGCTCGAACACCGCCCGCACCGACTCGCCTTCCACCGTCACGCTGAGACGCCCCGCGGCGCGGTCACTCGACAGCTGGGGCGCCCCGTCCCGCCGCCACGTCCGCCACTCTCTGCCGTCGAGGACGAGCCCCGGCGTGTAGATCGTGTCCTTGTCCCACTCGCGCGAGTACCGTCGCTGGCGATCGCTGTATTCCTGCGCGGCGAACGGGTCCGTCCACCCCAGGTGATCCCAGTAGTCGACGTGGAGCGCGACCGGCACGAACCGGTTCCAGAGACCCGGGTCGCCGGTGAGCGCGGCCAGCCACTCGTCGGCCGCCGGACAGCTGCTGCACCCCTCCGAGGTGAACAGCTCGATCAGCGCCACGCGTTTCGCGCCGCTTTCAAAGGTCACCGACGCCTCGGCAACAGCGAGAGCGCCGGTCCAGCACACCACCGCAATTACTATAATGAGAAGCTTTTTCATATTCTGTTTCCCGTTGGCGAGAAGGCGCAAAACGACCGCGAGACCGGTCCCGCGGCCGCTTCTGGATTCGTCGAAAGCCCCACCCGGAACTTACGCCGTCACCCCAGCAGAAAGTCGATCGAGGCGTCGGGGCTGAGCTCCTTCGTTTCGTTGCCCTTTTGAAACAGAAGCATGTCCTTTTCCCCCAATAACTTGAGAGAAATACCCTCGACGCGCAGGATGCTGCCCTCGCGAAGCCCCACCACCCGGTAGTCCGGGTTGGCCTCGATGAACTCCGCGATCCGGTCGGCGCGGGTTTCCCCCTGGTGCTGCGGGAGTACCGCGTCCGTGTAATGCGGGTTGATCTGGAACGGGATCACATCGAGCGCTTTGAACGATTCGGGTTCGACGATCGGCATGTCGTTTGTCGTTTTGATCGTCGGGCACACCATGTTCGACCCGGCGCTCCATCCCATATACGGCAAACCGTTCTGTACGCGCTCGCGGACCGGCTCGATGAGCTTGTTCTCGTAGAACAGATCGAGCAGGCGAAACGTGTTACCGCCGCCCACCGCGATGGCCTCGGCGTCGCGAACAGCAGCGACGGGATCCGGCACCTCGTGTACCGACTCCATCTCGTAACCGAGTTTCGCGTACACCTCGCGGACCTTGTCCGTGTATGCGTCCCACGGCACCGTCACGCCGGCATAGGGTACGAACAACACTTTCTTGACCGAGTCGCCGAGAAAATCCCGGAGGTCATCCATCGCGTGTTCGAGGTATTGCTTTTGATAGCACGTCGAGTTACTCAACAGTAACAGTCTCATGATGAGTTCCTTCTCTGTCGTTTGCTCAGTCTTCTCTGTTCACGATCTCGATCAGGTGATATCCGAACTGTGTCTTCACGGGACCGTGGGTCTTGCCCACTTCGTCACTGAAGACCACCGTATCGAATTCCTTGACCATCTGTCCGGGCGAGAACTCACCCAGGTCGCCACCCTGCTTGCCCGACGGGCACTGCGAGTGTTTTCTGGCCACTTCACCGAAGTCAGCTCCGTCGTCGATCTGCTTTTTCAGGTCCTCGCACTGCTCCTGGGTCGGCACCAGGATGTGCCTCGCGCGCGCTTTTGCCATGGTCAGCCTCCTTGCTTTCGAGTAACTAATTGGTCGCCCATTCTATCACATTCGGTGGCAGTTGTGCCCCGCGCTCATCCCGAGCCGGATAATGTTTTACGCGCGACGCAGAAGAGCGCCGACCCGTCGACTTCGATAATTTCGGCGTCGATACCGGCATGTGCCGCCAGCCGGACGAATTCACTGCGGTCAACGGTTTCGGCCCGAAACCCGTCCCTGCAAACGATAACGCCATCGCCCGATGCGGATTCGTCGATTTCGCCGAGTAATCCGTGGGACGCCTGTAACCGGAACCACTCGAGGCGATCCTCCCAGAATCCCTCCGAGTAGCTCGAGAACAGCACCCTGCCTCCCGGTTTCGTTACCCGGACGGCCTCATCGACCAGGCGGCTCCGCTCGATTCCGAACGCCGATATCCCGTTTTGTATGCAGAATACGACGTCGAATGTGTCACCGGACAAAGCAAGTCTGCCGGCGTCGGCCACGACGTAGTGACACCCGCTGATGATCGTGGCCGCCATTTCCAGGCTGTCGAGCGACGTGTCGATTCCGACCGTCATCTTCGTTCGGCCAGCCACCGCCGCAAGGGCGCGACCGTATCCGCAACCGAGCTCGAGAACCCGGCCGTCAGGTTCGACGTACCGCAGGACAAAATCGACCTCGGCCTGGAGGTACTGCTTCACCCGCGGAGGCGCAATCTCGTAACACCTCCGGAGCCGTTCGGAGGAGAGATGCTCGGAGTAGTAATCGCCGGTCATTTTTATAATTACCACACGTCGCGGTCGATGCGCCTGCTGATATCGGGAAACTTGTCGGGGTCGAAGACGGGTATCTGGCCGTGTCCGAGCTGTTCGGTGTAGTCGCGCATCACCTTGATCGCTATGGGCGAGAGCAGCAGAATGGCGGCGATGTTGACGAGCACCATGAATCCCATCGAGACGTCGGCCATGGCCCACACGGTCTGGAGCTGCGCCACCGCCCCGAACATGACGAACCCGAGGACAATCAGGCGGAACGGCGCCAGCACCCGGCGCGTGCCCGCGATGAAGAGCACGCTGGTTTCACCGAAGTAGTAGTTGGCCACGATCGAGGTGAAGGCGAAGAACTGGAGGATGATAGCGACAAAGCCGCTCCCCCACCCGCCGACCTGGACGCTCAGCGACGCCTGCGTGAGCGGCACGCCGGTCAGTTCTCCGCCGGGCTGATAGAGCCCGGAGAGCAGGATGATCGACGCGGTGCACGTACATATAATGATGGTGTCGCTGAACACGCCGAGCATCTGCACAAAACCCTGCGCGCCCGGGTGCTTGACCTCGGCCGTGGCGGCCGCGTTGGGCGAGCTGCCCATGCCGGCCTCGTTGGAAAAGAGTCCCCGGCGGACTCCCTGCATGATCGCCTGCGATACCATCCAGCCGAGCCCGCCGGCGGCGGCCTGCTCGAAGCCGAATGCGCTGCGGACGATGAGGGCCCCGATGCCGGGCAGTTCGGGGATGTTTCGCACGACGACGAACAGCGCTACGAGGAGGTAGGCGATCGCCATCGACGGCACGACGGCCTGCGCGAAGCGGGCGATCCGCCGGATGCCGCCGAAGATCACCAGCGCGGCGAAGATCACGATGACGACGCCGGTCACGGCGCGGTTGACGCCGAACGCCGTTCGCAACGAATCGGTCATCGAGTTGGCCTGGACGGCATTGAAGGCGAAACCGAACGACAGGATGAGAAACACGGCGAAGAGCATCCCCATCCAGCGCGCGCCCAGCCCGCGTTCCATGTAGTACGCCGGCCCGCCGCGAAACGTTCCGCCCTGGTCGCGTACCTTGTACAACTGCGCGAGGGTGTTCTCGGCAAAGCTGGTCGACATCCCCAGCAACGCGATCAGCCACATCCAGAACACGGCCCCCGGTCCACCCACGGTGATGGCCAGCGCCACACCCGCCACGTTACCCGTTCCCACGCGCGCGGCCAGCCCGGTGGCAAACGCCCCGAAGCTCGATATCCCGCCGCGGTCGGTGTGAAAACTCTGGCGCATCACCTCGAGCGTGTGGCCGAGATTTCGAAACTGGATGAAGCGGCTTCGGATAGTGAAGTAGAGCCCGGCGCCGAGGAGAGCCGGGATGACCATCCAGGCCCAGACGAAGTTTTTGGCGACATCGATGAATGAGCTCATGCGGCGACGATACCGCGGCGGCCGCGGTGGTGGCTACCGGAAACTGGCCCGTCGGCCCGCAGGCCCCGTCCCGGCCGACTACCAGACGTCTTTCTCGATGCCCTTTTCGATGTCCGGAAACTTTGTGATGTCGAATACCGGTTCGACGCCGCGCCCGAGCTGGCCGGTATAGTCGCGCATCACCGTGACGGCGACGCGCGTAAGGAGCAGGATCGCGGCGAGGTTGACCAGTGCCATCAGACCCATCGCCAGGTCGGCGAACTTCCACACCGTCTCCAGGGCGGCCACCGCGCCCATCATCACGCAGGCGAGCAGTACCAGCCGGAACGGTGGCACCACGCGGCGGGTCCTGGCGAGAAACACGACGTTGGTTTCGGCGAAATAGAAGTTGGCGACAATGGTGGTGAACGAGAAGAACTGCAGAACGATCGCCACGAACGGACTCCCCCACGCGCCGACCTTGAGGTCGAGCGAGGCCTGCGTGAGCGCCACGCCGGTCAGTTCCCCGTCCGGCTGGTAGAGCCCCGAAAGCAGAATGATCGCGGCGGTGGCGGTACAGATGATGACCGTGTCGACGAACACACCGATCATCTGCACGAATCCCTGCGCGGCCGGATGTTTGACTTCCGCCGTGGCGGCGGCGTTGGGCGAGCTCCCCATGCCCGCCTCGTTGGAAAACAACCCGCGGCGCACACCCTGCATCATCGCCCGCGACACCATCCAGCCGAGTCCGCCGGCGGCAGCCTGCTCGAAGCCGAACGCGCTCCGGACAATGAGGGCGATAATGCCGGGCAGTTCGGGCAGGTGCAGGACGACGACAACGAAGGCGACGGCGAGGTAGGCCAGCGCCATCACGGGCACCACCATTTCCGCGAAACGCGCGACGCGACGGATGCCGCCGAACACCACCAGCGCGGCGGCTGCGACGATAAACACGCCGGCGACCCACGGGCTGATGCCGAACGCCGTCTCGAGCGCGCTCGTCATCGCGTTGGCGTGGACGGCGTTGAACACGAACCCGAACGAAGAGACGAGCAGCACGGAGAACAGCACGCCCATCCAGCGCGCGCCGAGGCCGCGCGCCATGTAGTACGCCGGTCCGCCGCGAAAGGTGCCGTCGGCATCGCGAACCTTGTACAACTGCGCGAGGGTATTCTCGACAAAACTCGTCGCCATCCCCACCAGCGCCACGATCCACATCCAGAACACGGCCCCCGGCCCGCCGACGGTGATCGCGAGCCCCACGCCTACGATGTTCCCCGTCCCCACCCGCTGGGCCATGCCGGTGGCAAAGGCCCCGAACGACGATATGCCGCCTTTTTCGGTCCTCAGGCTCCGGCGCATGACGGAGAACACGTGTCTGAAATAGCGGAACTGGACGAACCCGGTGCGGAGGGTAAAGTAGAGCCCGGCGCCGAGGAGGAGGTAGATGAGGATCCTGCCCCAGATCACGCCGTTGATGGCGTCGAGGATGGCGTTCATGGGGGCAACCTTACCCGCTCGAGCGCTCCGGGCATATGTGAAATTTCTTCACACTCCGGCGGCTGTCCGCCGGCGCCTGAGCCACATAACCGCTATATTTTAAACAAGTTATAATCACTGGACAAAACCGGCCCCGTGGCATAACACTTGCGCTCAGGGTCTATGCCATGAAGTTCAACCGCGCATACCGCCTGACACTGTGCCTGTTTTTCACAGTCACCGCGCTGCTGGCCGCCTGCCCGGCGGCCGGCGCCGATGACGATCGCGTTCTGCGTCTCGAATCGATCGAAGTCACCGGCAACACGCACAACGACCCGGAGATCATCCGGCGGCACACGGGACTCGAACCCGGCGACGCCGTCACCGCCGAAGCACTCGAAGCGGCGCGCCGGCGCCTCCTCGCCACCGACTACTTCACCGACGTAACGCTGTTCACCCGGCCGGGATCCGAACGCGGCGCCGTCATCCTCGTCGTCGACGTCGTCGACCGGAGCTTCCCCACGTTCGAGACCGGCTTCGGCTACCACGACCTTTACGGCTGGTTTCTCACACTCGGCGGTCTGCGTTTCGACAACCTGTGGGGATCCGAGTCGCAGCTCCGCGTCGGCGTGCGCCTCGGCTGGCGCCTGGCCGGCGTCGATGCCGACTGGCAGCAGTCGCTCTCGCGCGACGGATTCTACGGCCTGGGCGCAAGGCTCTACGCGTACAACACCGACCAGCGGTACTGGGCGCCCGTCGGCGATGACGACGGACAGTCGCCGCCCGCCCCCGGCGAGGGCGGCGATACCGACTGGCGGGAGTTCCAGCAGCAGATCGGGCGCGCCGGGGCCGAGGCGTCGTTCGACGCCGGCCGCCGCCACTCGGCGCGATTCTCGTTCGGGCTCCGCGCCGAAGCAATCGACCCCGACAGTACCTTCACCGACCGCGAGTCCGGTTTCGAATTCGGCTACCAGGAACTCCCCGGTCCGCAACAGGACAACGTCGCCGACGCCGTACAGACGGGGCTTTTCATGCGCGTCGTTCACGACACGCGCAACACTCCCGTATACCCGTCGGCCGGTTCGTTCGCGCGCTTCTGGGTCGTGAGCAACAATACGTGGATGGGCGGCGACCAGACCTTCGCCAAAACAGTGCTCGACCTCCGCAAGTACGTGCGCATACGGAACAGCCTCGTACTCGGCGGCCGCGCCGCCGGAGGGCTGGCGTCGAAGAGCACGCCCTACTACGACCGTTTTTATATCGGCGGTATCTACTCGATCCGCGGCTTCGCCGAGCTGAGCCTGTCGAACCCCGGCGGCGACGACGGTTTCTGGCTCGCCAACTTCGACCTGCGCTGGCGACTGGCGGGCGGGACGAATACCATGCCGCGCGTATCGGGCCTCGTGTTCCTCGACGCGGGACAGGGATACCGGCGGGACGCGCCGTTCAGCTACGAGAATATCAACGTGGGCGCCGGCTACGGAATCCGGTTCCGGCTGCCGTGGGTAGGCACGCTCGGTTTCGACATGGGGTTACCACTCACCGACCCGCGGACGGGAAATCCGTTCTGGTTCCACGGGTCGCTGGGGTTTTCATTTTAACGGGGGACGCTCATAAAGACGTGAGCAGGCTGACCGCAGCAATCATCTTTCTTCTGATCGGCGCGACAAGCGTCCGGGCCGACGAACGCCCGGTCGTCGCCAGGGCGTCGCCGTACGTTCTCGATGGCAGCGTCGTCTGCGACGTGCGTTGCGGCGGGATTTTCTCCGAGCGCGTCACGGGTACCGTCAAGAGCGGGCTCCCCGCCGTCGTCGAACTGATCTACACCTTCGAAACCCGCGGCGGCAAAACGGTCGCGAGCGGAATCCACACCTTCGAACTCGGATACGACGTCTGGGAGGACGTGTATTCGGTGACGGCCGGCGATTCCACGTCGACATTCGACGGCCCCGGCGGCTTCGACGCCATGAAGGCGGCCATCGAACACATGCGCCGCGTACCGATTGCCCCGGCCGGCGGCCTCGACCCCGCGCTCGAGTACACGGTGACACTCACCGTCGCCGTCCACCCGCTCACCGTCGCCGAAAAGCGGCGCGTGGAAGGGTTCGTGGAAGAAAGCATGGGCATGTCGCACGAAACGTGGCGCGAGCAGGCACTCAGCGTCAACGAACTGATCAACCGGTTCTTCTCGCGCAACAAGGGCGCGTCGAACCGCAGCGAAGTCTTCCGCTCGGCGTATTTCGAACCCGGCGAGCTGCCCGGCTCGAAGTATCCCGTCGAAGGCGGAGGCGGCGGCTGGTTCGGCGAGACAACCGTTGCAATGGAATTCGAGGTGCGATGATGTCGATCAGAATACGGCTCGTCATCATGTGCCTGGTGGTCGCGCTGCTGCCCGCGGTGCCGCTGACGTTCGTCGTGAAGTCGCTCCTCGACAAGTCGTTCGACATCGGACTGCACGTGTCGGTGGAAGAGTCGCTCGACAGCGGGCTGTCCGTATCGCGCAAACATCTGGGCACGCTGCGCCGCGACTTCTCGCTCTACGTCCAGCGGACCGCCGACGCGATCGGTGACGCCCGGCCCGATTCGGCCGAAGCCGCCTCGGTACTCGCCCGCATCGTCGGCGCGTCGGGGAAGGTCGATGGACTCCTCGTCGCGCAATCGGACGGAGGCGAATTGCCGGGCGGGTTAAAGCCTTTTTCGGGACACCCCGTGCTCGAGGGCCTGCTCGAGGGAACAGACCTGATCGGCGACAACTTCCTCACATCGGGGAGGCTCACGTTTGTCGGCGTCGAAGACCGGTCGTCGTTCATCGCGCTCTGGAACCCGGAGTCTCGGGATATGCCGCGGCGGTGGCGCGCCGGCGACTATCGCGTGCTGTTCTACAAAAGAGTCGACCCGGAGTTCCTCGCCGACGCCAACCGGCTGATCGAGGGGCGCCAGAACATCGCGGCACTCAAGTTGCTGCGGCGGTCGCTCGAAGACAGTTTTTTCTATCCGTTCGTCATCATATACGCCGTGTGTCTCGCCATTGCGCTGGCGCTGGCGATGCTCATGGCACAACGCCTCGCCGACCCGATCCGGCGCCTCGTCCGCGGTGCCGGCCAGGTCGCCGCTGGCGACTGGAAATACCGCCTCGACATCCGTGCCGGCGGCGAAACGGGGCGTCTCGTCGACGCGTTCAACGAAATGGTCGCGCGGCTCGATACACAGCACCGCCGCCTCACCGACATGGAAAAGATGGCGACGTGGCGCGAGATGGCCCGGCACCTCGCCCACGAGATCAAGAACCCGC
>CBDVDJ010000049.1:0-10212 GCA_965372695.1 uncultured bacterium | reverse complement strand
ATTTATACGGGTGCGATCAGCTGGGAGGCGCCGGTAACCAACACTGAACAGAAGGATTTCGAGGTGGCCGTGGCTCCTCCGGGCGCTACGGGGAAACTCGCCTTCTCCAAGGCCGACACGCTCGCCCATGGCGGCGTCGTTTACTACATATATCTACTCGAATCTTCGGGACTCATCAAGGTGTCCAGCGGCAACGGCGATTTCCACCCCACGTGGGGGATCCTTGGACACCGTATCGCGTTTCAGCGCACGCATCCCGGGCTAAACGGCGCGCAGATCATCGTCATGCCGAGATACGGCGGCAACGAAGTCGCCATCACGCCTTACGGAGAGGCCTGCGTCCATCCCGACTGGAACCGGCCCTATGATACGATCGCGTTCTGCCGGGGCGGCAAGGTGTACATGCGCAACCCCGACGGGACCGACGAGGTCCAGCTGACCTTCGACACCCAGTTTGCCCAGTATCCCGCGTGGTCGCCGGACGGGAACTACCTCGCCTATGGCGAATTCGACCCCTACCAGGGCCGATACGTCATTTATATAAAAGACGTCAAACACATCCTGACGAAACACTGATCCCGCGGGCACGTCGAACAGCCATGCCTGATAACCGCTTATAATAACATAGGTTATGATTATATTTCCGCCCGGGGGTTGACACACTCTCATATTGTACTATAATGCTAGTACACTAGTCTTATAGTACGATAAACGGAGATGAGCCTATGGGATTTATTCTGGATAACAAGAGCGGCGTGCCGTTCTACCGGCAGATTATCGAACAGATCAAGTTCGGCATTGCCAGCGGCGAGCTTGGCCCCGGAGACCGCCTGCCGACGGTTCGCCAGCTCGCCGTCGAACTCGCGATCAACCCGAACACAGTGGTGCGCGCGTACCGCGAACTCGAAATCGAAGGAACGCTCGACACACAACAGGGCTCGGGGACTTTTATCGGCAGCCGCAAGCCGGAGATCGACCGGCTGGAAAAACAGAGAATGCTCGATCAGATTTTGACCGAACTAATGGCTCGCGCTTCCAGCTACGGGCTCATGCTCGACGATGTGCTGGAAGGACTGCGGCAACGAAAGGAGTCGTCGTCATGACTGGATCCGTAAAAACGGCTGAAGGCCGATCGGTACCCGGTATTTCACTGGAACGCTTTGCCGCCACCATGAGGGCCGATTTCAGGTTTGCACCCCTGAACGTTCTGCTGCTGGTGGCACTGTTCGTCGCCGGCCTGATCGTCCACCTCCGCCTCCATGGCTTCAGCGCGGACGCCGTTGCGTTGTTTCTCGGATCGGCGCTTATCCTGGCGGGCTTGATACGGCTCACACAGATATGGGAAGCCGTCGTCGTGCTCGCCACGGCGGACTGTTTCATCGCGTACCTCGTCATGCGGCCGCTGGACGACGTGTTACTCGTCACCATCACCGTCGCAGTACTGGTGTCGACGTCTGTGCAGATCGCTTATCAATGGGAACGCGCCGTCGTGCTGCGATTTGGCAAATTCAAGGCGATACGGTCGTCGGGGCTCTTCGCCGTCATTCCCGTCATCGACAAAGTCGCCCAGTTCGTAGACCAGCGAATCCGCGTCACCGACTTCAGCGCCGAGACAACGCTGACGGCGGACACGGTGCCGGTCAGCGTCGACGCGATCGCGTTCTGGATGGTGTGGGACGCGCAGAAGTCCGTACTCGAAGTCGAGCATTTCGAGGACGCCGTCATCCTGTCGGCGCAGACGGCGCTGCGTAACGCGATCGGAAAAAACGACCTCGCCACCCTGCTGTCGGAACGGGACCGTCTCGGCTCCGAGATCCAGAAGCTCCTCGACAAAAAAACCAACGCGTGGGGTGTCACCACCCAGGACGTCGAGATCCGCGACATCGTGATACCCAAAGGCCTCGAAGACGCGATGTCACGACAGGCGCAGGCGGAACGCGAACGCCAGAGCCGGATCATCCTCGGCACCGCCGAGACCGAGATCGCCGAAAAATTCGCCGCCGCCGCCTACCACTACCAGGACAATCCGGTCGCTTTGCACCTGCGCGCGATGAACATGGTCTACGAGGGGTTGCGGCAGAAGGGGTCGATGATCATCGTACCGTCATCAGCGGTCGAATCGATGGGGTTGGGTGTTCTGGGCGGCCTGACGGCGCTCGCAAAGACGGCCGACCTGCCCGGGGATACCGGGACAGACGCCGGCTCCGCCGCCGGAACCGCCGCCGCCGAAGGTCCGGAAGCAGCGTGACGAGGCCGGGGTGGCGCCCCGGGCCATCACGGCGCTACCCGATGGCTTCCTTGATTTTGCCCAGGAGTTCGCCTTTGTCGATCGGTTTCTCGATGAAGGCAAACGGTTTGGGCATCGTCTTGTGGTCGCGCGAGAACAGCTCTTTGTAGCGCGTTACACCACTGCAGATAATGACGGGTGTTTTGCCGAACTCCGCGTCTTTTACCAGCGTGCGGTAAAATTTCTGGCCGCTCTCGCGCGGCATGATGATGTCGAGAGAGATCAGGTCCGGTTTGAACTCATGAACTTTCGGCATCGCCTCGTCGCCGTCGGCGGCTACCGCGGTTTCGTACCCGTTTTCCTGGAACAGTACTTCCAGATAAGTTCTGACGTCGGCTTCGTCGTCTACAATCAGGATTTTCTTGGCCACAATAGGTCCCTCCGCGCGGTTAGTGCCATTCCCACTCGAGAAATCCCTCGGGAACGTCGACCATCGCGTTGACGATGAGTTCTACCAGGCCGCCATACAGGATGTTACATCTCTCGTACACGCCGTAGGCCGCCAGTGTGTCGCGAATGGCTCCCTTGCAGTTCGAGCAGGGTGCACAAACGTACTTCTTCTGATCCGGTTTGATGACATCCTGGAACACGTCCAGGATCTGGCGCAGCTTGACGCGGGCGGCTACGCTCGTACGCCAGTCGGGGAAGTTGGTGTTGGCGGTTATCGCAAACCCGCTTCCGCCTCCGCAGCAGTAGTTGTGGACGCCGTGGGGCGTCATCTCCCGGAAGTTATTGCATACCGCCTTGATCACTTCGCGCTGCGGCTCCACGATCCCCATCAGCCGCGTGAGGTTGCACGGATCATGAAGCGTCGTGATGATGTCGTCGTTGCGAGCCGGATCGACCTTGATCCTTTTTTCCTTTATGATATCGCGCAGAAGTGTCAGCGAGCTCTCCCGGGGAATATTATAATCTCCGGAGAACACGCGGTCGGCGATCACGGTGAGAGCCTTGTGCGCGTGACCGCATTCGCCGAGGACGATCTTTCTGACACCGAGCTTCTTGGCGATCTCGACGTGTTTGAGCGCCACCTTTGCGAACTGCACGTCGTCATACCACACCCCGTAATTGACGCTGTCGTATCCGAGCAGGTCACTGGACAGGGTATAGTCGATACCGGCCGCCTCGAGAATGATGGCAAACGCCTCGGGGTTTTCCGGCCACGCCAGGTACTCGCCCGCGTTGTGGATGAGCAGAATGTCGGCGCCCGACTTGTCCATCGGCCACTTGAACTCCATCCCCGTCCGCTCCTCGACTTCCTCCTCGAGGAACTCGATGTTGTCGAGAAACGCGACCGGCGTCATGCCCGTACTGGACCCCGACTTCAGCTGCTGGACGGAACCCTTCTTGTGCAGCTGCTCGACCTGGATTCCCATCTCCTGGCTGAAGATCTTGCGGAGTTCACGCGTCACCAGCCCGTTGTCAACGCCGATCGGGCACGTCTGCGCGCAGCGGCGGCAAACGGTGCAGCGATAACTCAGCTCCATCAGCCGGGCAATCATCGTCCAGCTGGCGTCGATGTCCTCCCCCGAGATCTTCGAGAGGATCTTGCCCCCCGGTCGTACGTACTTTTTGTACAGGCGCCGGAGTATATCGGCGCGAAACGTCGGCCGATAAATCTCCTCGTGACCCGATTCGTTATAAATAGGGCATGCCCTGGAACACGTCTGGCACTTCGCGCAGTACTCGATCGTCAGAAACAACGGCTGCAGGAATCCCCAGTTGTTTTCCCGCTCGAAAGTCTTTTTGAGTCCCGTCAGGAAACTCTGGACCAGCTCGCGCTTTTCTTCCTCCGTCTCGGGACGGGGGAGTTTGAGCGCCGAAACGCCGTCCAGATCCGTTTCGTACTTCTCCTTCAACTCGTCCGAGAGCTCCTTGATTCCGGGCTCGAGGTCGAGTTTGTCGTACGGCGGCGGCAAAGGCGGAAACTCGGAGACGTCGAGCTTGACGATCTGCCCTTTCCGGCGGCAGAACTCCTTTATCGTCGTTTTCTTGTTGTTGTCGTCATTACTCACTTTCGGTCTTCTCCTCGGTTGCAGTTGCCGCTTCGGCCCACGTTCCCTCTTTAATGTGGGGAGCCGACCAGTCGATATGGTAACCAAGCGCCTCGTTGATCCGCTTTTCGAGTTTGCTGCCCCTGATGTTGGGCTGGTCTTCCCATCGCACCTTGTGGTAGGTGAAGTACTTGCCCACAAAGTGGGTCATGTGCGTAAAGGGAAGGTAGATCAGGAACGCAGCCGCCAGCGCCATGTGGACGGCAAAACCCGTAGACACAGCGGGCGTGCCTTTGAAGGAGATCAAATCCGTGATGAACACCCTCAAGGCGGAGTACGAAATGTCTTCCGTCGCCCAGACGGCGAGACCGCTGGCGAAGATGGCGAAGAGCAGAATCAGGTTGAAGTAATCGGTCCAGACCGACGTCCTTCGCAGTTCGCCCCTGGCGAATCGGCTGACAAACAATCCCAGAGCGCCGAACGCACCCATAACGGCGCCCACGATTCCGAACGGCATCGTAATGTAGTGCAGGGCTTTCCCGAAGATATTGGCCGATTCGGCGGACACCGGTACTCCGAGCAGCGTGAGCAGTCCCCCCAGAAAAACCAGCAGAACGAATACGATTGATAAATAGAGTCCAAAATGAAATGGGAACGAAAACATCCAGAGGGACCGGTTATTGTGGTACATCGACTGGATAAAGATGATTTCCCTGGCCATTTCCTTCAACTCGTTGGAAACAGACACCTTCGCGGGTTTTGTCCACCAGTCGATTTCTTCGTAGTATGAACCGCCGTAATCCGCTTTGCCCTTTTCGTGCGGTATCGGATACAGATCCCAACGGAGATGCATGGGCATCGTCGCCATCCGGTAGGCCCTGTACGCCGTACCTATGAAAAAAACGGCATAGGCACCGTACATCAGCAGCTGCAGTCCACTCATAGGGAACCTCGCATCGCGTTGTGGTGATTCGGACCGGCGGCAACCGATCGCCCCGGTCTAGTTCTGTTTCTGTTCCAGCTTCTTCTTGCCTTCCAGCCTTTTCTGCCGCGCTTCGAGCACGTCTCCCTTGACCTTCAACGTTCGCTCTCCGAAAAGAGAGAATCTCAACCAGAAATACCCGAATTTGAGCAGTTCGACGTCGTCGGACTTGATTTTCTTCTGCGTCTCTTCATCGACTTCAAACTTGTCGAAAAACGTGGTGTCGAACAAAAAGCTCCTGAACTTGTCCAGGTCATAACTCGCCGTGAAGAACATCTCGATCTTCTGGCCGGTGAGATTCTCGCCGGTCTGGAAATACTCGTGAAGAGTCAGTTCCTTGAAGTAGTATCCCATCTTGTCGTACTCGGCGATCCCCTGAGTCTCCAGCCACTGTGCCACCGTCTGCTTGTGGTCTTCGTCGTGCCCCTTGCACACGTCCTCCTCGAGCAGAAAATAGAAGTCACTTTCGGCGCCGGTGCCGGAGTCCTTCTGCGACCCCATACCCAGCGGATACATCCGGCACGCCCAGGGCCGGTCCTCGTAGACCCCGCAGCCGCGTTCGCCGACGAACGGACACGTTTTCTCGTCGTCGTCGTTCATCGCCAGCTGAACTGCCGGGTACTTCAAATTTTTGTCGAACGGGGATACTGTATGTCTGGAAAGAAATTCGTCCGAACTCATCCCGAGATTGTTCTTCAACCTGAGAATATCGTATGGAGTCAGGAAAATATTGACGTCCGCGCAACATGCGTTGAAGCAAGGTACGCCCGGATGGCAGGAGAACGAATACGAATCGTCCTTTTTGAGCTTGGGGTAGTGCTCGAGGATCTCCTTCTTCAGCCGTTCGATTTCCCTCATACCTGATCGCGCCGCCGATCACCCTTGTCTTGATCTTGTTCCGTCGACCCGTGTCCACTCATCATCTATTTTATTCAGGAGTATTCCCCGCCGACTTCTGATCGAACGATCCCTTCTTGTCGCGTTTTCCCTTGAACGACTCGACGACGTCCGCTTTCACTTGCACAGTCTTCTCGCCGAAAAGACTGAACCGCAGCCACAGAAACGCGAAACGAAGCAATACTTCGTCGTCATAGCGCATCTCTTCCACGAAGTCCTCATCCACCACGAATTTCTGCAGGAGCGTGCTTTCGAACACGAACTCCCGAAACTTGTCCAGATCGTAGCACGCGGTGTACATCATGTGCATCCTCTCCGGTGAGAGGGTGCCACCGTCCTCGAAGAATTTGTGAAGCGTCAATTCCTTGAATGCCTCTCCCCACTCGTCGTACTCCTCGAGCCCCTGATCTTCGAGCCACTGTCGGACCGTCCACTCCCTGGGCTCGCTGAACCCCTTGCACCCCTCCTCTTCCATGAGGAAGTAAAACCGGTCGCCGCGCCAGCCGTCCGGCGTGTCCTTCTGAGCCGCCAGTCCCAGGGGATACATGCGGCAGGGCCACGGCCGATCCGAATAGATGCCGCACCCCCCCTCGGTAAGGAACTGACAGGTCTTGGCCTCGTCGTCGTTCAAGCGCAACACAACCACGGGCGTCTTCATGTCCTTTTGCACAGGGAGAAATGTATACTTCTCGAGGAACTCGCTCGAGGTCATATCGAGACGTTTCTTCATGCGCAACACGTCGTACGGAGACAGGAAAATGTTTACGTCGCCGCAGCACTGGTTGAAACACGAAACGCCGGGATGACACCCGAACTGGAAGTTGTCGTCAGGGCCCAGCCGGGGATAATCCGTGACTATCTTCTCCTTCAGCTTATCGAGCTGGTCATTGGACTGGGCGGGATCCTTGTCGTCGCTCATTCCTCGCCTCCTTCGGTGTGCTCCTCGATCATCTCCCGCGTTGCGGAGTCCGACCAGACCGGTATCATCAGTGAGACGGCGGCACCGGGGTTGACCGCATACCGGTACGAAGCGCGCTGGTTGTAACGTTCCTTCATCCAGGCCCACCCCGATTTGTAGTAGGAACAATCATCGTTGAAGCAGACGTAAAAAAACTCCTCGTCCCAGGTAGCGTCGTCGGGAACACGCCACTTCTCGAGACGGGATCCACAATGGGTGCAGGTTCCAGGGTGTTTTGCCATCGGTTTCCTCACTAGATCAATAATCCCAAGGTGCCGGCCTGACAGCGGTTACCACCCGGCCGCAGCCGCGCAGTACTGTAACACATCCGGACGTTCGAACGGGAATAACTGCAAAGCGTCGGGAGCGGGGATCTCTGGACGCCGCGACGCGACGCCCAAAGATCCCGCAAACCCACAGGCCCTTACTGCGTAAGGTATTTAACGGGCCTTTTGATCATCTCCCACTCGCCAGTGTTCCTGTCGTAGGTACAGTTACAGAAGGCGAGCCAGTTCTCGTTGTCCATGCTCGGTTTGTCGGACCGGAAGTAGTAGCCCGGCCAACGTGTCTCCTCGCGGAAGAGGATGGAACGCATGTGAGAATCCGCCTGGTACATGCGGTGGACGTTCTCCCAGCCCCGCATGAGCTCGTGCAGGTTCTCCGCACCGATTTTGGCCGAGTCTTCCTTGAGGAAGGCCAACAACTCCATTCCCTTCTCGATGAGTTTGTCGCTCGTCTTGAACTGACTCGAAACACCTCCGGCGTACTCATCCATGATCTTCTGCAGCCGGTACATGAACTGCTTGGGTCGGATGTACTCCGGGTTGATGTTCGGGTCGGTCGTCGCATCCTTGTGCTTCTCGAAAGTCTCGAGCGGCTTGAGGATCTCCGCGGTCAACGCGTCGATCTGGGCCTGGTCCACGTTCGGCGGCGAGCTGTTGTCCACGGCGTAGGCGACCATGGCCTTGGCAGCGATGCGTCCCTCGGCGTGCGAGCCGGAAGAGAACTTGTGGCTCGAGGCTCCCGAGGCGTCGCCCGCGGCGAACATGCCCTTGACCGTGCACATGTTCGTGTAGCCCCAGAAGTATTCATCCTTGGTATTGGATGTCTGGAGATCCTCCGGTCCCGAAACCCAGGCGCCGGACGCGCCGGAATGCGAACCGATGAAGTAAGGATCACACGCCATGATCTCGGAGGGCTGTTTCTCGGGCTCGACGTTCGACGCGGCCCACAAGATGGCCTGCGAAATGGTCATGTCCAGAAAGTCCTCCCAGGCCTCCGACTCGAGTTCCTTGAGCTTCTTCTTGCGCTCTTTCTCGTCGGGCACCGCGTCGGAGATCCTCTGGATGGCTTCGGCCGTCTGCATGTAGATCGGGCTCTTGCCTTCCATCACGTCCAGCATCATCAGCCAGTTACGAATGTTGGCCGGACGCGGCTTCACCTTGCCGTAAGGCAGCCACTTTTCGAGCTCCGCGGCATTATCCTGCATGTAGTTGCCGCCCTGCGCGTTGGTCGCGATCGACTTGAACAGCAGGAACCAGGCGCCCACGGGTCCGTACGCGTCCTTGAAGCGGACAGGAATGAACCGGACTTCCTGGCAGGTCATCTCGGCGCCGCCGTAGATGGTGAAGAACGCGCTCGCGCCCGAGTTGAACGGCGGGTACCAGGAGCGGCCGAAGCCCTCACCGGTCGACCGCGGCTTGAACACGTGCACCGCGCCACCCATGGAAACCAGCGTGGCTTTGGCCTTGAACACGTATATCTTGTTCTCCCTCGTGCTGAAGCCGATCGCGCCCACACACGTGTCGCCGTCCATCAGCGGATGAGTGATGAATACGCGTTCGAAGTATTCGCCATTTGCCTCTGCCAACGCGGTTTTGGCAGCTTCTGCCACGATCACCTTGTACGACTCGCCGTTGATCATCAGCTGCCAGCGACCCTCGTGTACGTATTTGCCCTCCTGATCCTTCCAGATGGGCAGACCCCACTTCTCGAACAAGTGGACCGACGAGTCTACGTGGCGCGCGATGCTGACCACCAGGTCCTCGCGGGTAATACCCATGAGGTCGTTGCGGACGTAGTCGGCGTAGTCGTTCAGAGTGTTGTTACCGCTGTTCAGATCCACATACTGGTTGATGGCCGACAGTCCCATCGCGACGGCGCCCGAGCGGTCCATTGCCGCCTTGTCAACCAATGTGACCTTCAATCCTTGCTTTTTGGCCCAATAAGACGCTTCCACCGCTGCGCCGCAGGCGGCCATGCCGCCGCCGCAAATCAGCACGTCTGTTTCGACCGTTATAGTTTCAAATTCCGCCATTTCGTCTTTCTCCTTGGTTCGTTGACGAAGAATCGGTTCGTTGTCAGACAACCTGCGCTCGACTAGAGCGTGAGGATCTTGTCGATCTTGACCGGGCCGACTTCGGTATTCAGTCCAGCCGGCTAGCACATGAGCGTCTGGCTCTTGAGATCATCGTCGCCCGTCGGGTAGTGATCGAATGGCTGCGCCTGTCCCTCTTCGGTAGTGCGAATCGGGAACTTGAACCGTTTCAGCATGCCGTTTCGGAACTTGAGGGTCCACATGATCGAGTCGGTTGCCCGCAGCGGAGTCACGCTCGCGCCCATCGGCACAAAATCAGCATAGCCACGGACCTCGATCGCCTGGACCGGACAAATCTTGACGCAGCTATAGCACTCCCAGCACATATCTACATCCTGGTTGAAAGCCTTCATCGTGTCCTTGTCCAGGACCATGAGGTCATTCGGGCAGATGTATTGGCAAGCCGTCTTATCGAGCGCCTTGCACCCGTCGCATTTCTCTGTGATTACGAAGCTAGGCATTAAACCCTCCTTTGTACATTAGGATTTACCTTTGGCTCCTCCAACACTTGAACTTAACGTTAGTTGATACGTATCACTCCGCTATTTCCTGGCTTCAGCATCACCGGTCGCGTGACCGTGAAGCTTAACGTCCACTTTCTCCGTCAAGCCGGAGTAGTACTCACGGAGAATAGACAGTACTTCGGGACGGCTGAATTCCGCGGGAATGTCGCCGCCTTCTGATAGCATCTTGCGAAGCGCCGTACCGCTCAGGAAC
>CBDVDJ010000048.1:0-10305 GCA_965372695.1 uncultured bacterium | reverse complement strand
CAGGCGTATATGTCCTATAATGGGCCATCCAATTGTATCCCCCAACACCAGCATCAAAATCGGGAGGTCGATCTTGCCACGCACCCGGCACCGTACAGATCTATGGCCGCTGGCCGCGCTCATATCGATACTGATACTCACCCCTTCTGGCTCGACGTACGCCGATGACGCCGGACTCCCTCCCCCAGGGGACAATCCGGCGCCGGATGTGTATGCGCGCATCACGGATGCGGGGGTGGCGGCCGACTATGACGGCGCCGACTATGTGATTGTGTACGACCACGCGGTCAACAACATGAAGCCGACGGGTGTCACGTACGTGGAGAGCTACGTGCTCTACAAGATCCTCACACCGGCGGGGTGCCGCGACCAGTCGGTACTGCGGTGGAACTACGACCCGCAGAGCATGTTCGTCGACGTGAAAGAGGTCAACATCGTCCGCGGCGACGAAAGCATTTCCGTCGACGTCTCGCAGATCCACGACCTCCCGGCGCCGCAGTGGGCGATCTACTGGAGCGACCGGATCAAGACGCTCCAGCTCCCGCGCCTCGAAGTGAACGACGGGATCGAGATCAAGGTGTTCCGCAAGGGCTTCACCTACGCGCTCCTCGACGGAGCGCCGTCGGACGCCCCGGACGACGAGCGCTACATCCCGCCGATGCCGGGCGAGTACTTCGACATCGTCCTCTTTGCCGCGACGGTCCCGATCGTGGAAAAAAAGTACGTACTCATTCTTCCCCCGGATAAGCAGCTCCACTCGCAGATCTACAACGGGCCGCTCTACTCGAGCACGACGTACACGGACGAACAGAACGAGTATGCGTGGTGGGGCCTCGATCTGCCCGCGCGCGCGCAGGAACAGCGGCAACCGTCCGCGAGCGACTACACGGCCAAAGTCGTCATGGCCACGGCCGAGAGCTGGGAGGCGAAGAGCCGCTGGTTCTTCGACGTCAACCGCGACCAGTTCGAAGTCACCGAGGCGGTCGAGTCGAAAGTCGGCGAGATCCTCGACGACGCGGGCGTTTCGGGAAAGTCCGAGGAAGAAAAAGCCGCCGTCCTCCTCCACTGGGTCGCGCAGAACATCCGCTACAGCGGGCAGACGATGGGTGAGGGCGAGGGATTTACCCTCCACTCGGGCGAGATGATCTTCGAACAGCGGAGCGGCGTGTGCAAGGACATCGCCGGCATGCTGATCACGATGATGCGCGCGGCGGGGATGGACAGCTACGCGGCGATGACGATGGCGGGCAGCCGTATCGACGCGGTACCCGCCGACCAGTTCAACCACTGCGTGTGCGCGCTCCGCAAGGCCGACGGGTCGTTCGAGATGTACGACCCGACGTGGGTTCCGTACAACCGGAACATCTGGTCGCTGCTGGAAGCCGAACAGCACTATCTCATAGGCACGCCCGAGGGCGAAGCGCTGTCGCGGATCACCTACAGCGCGCCGGAGGAATCGCCCCTCACAGTCGACCACCAGGCGGAGTTGAAGGACGACGGTACTCTCGAGGGTACGTTCCGATTCTCGGGGTCGGGCGCGCTCGACGGCCGCTTGCGCCGTACGGTGAGCGGCACCCGCAGGGCGGAGATGCCCGGCCTGTTCGCCCGTATCCTTTCCCCGGTGAGTAACCGCGTCGAGGGAATCCGCTACGACTACCACCCACCCGACGACTTCAGCGAAGACATGTGGATCACGATCCACTACCGCATCCCGCGTTTCGCCGAGCCGATCGACGACAGTTACGAGTTCACCAGTCCGATGATGCAGGTCATCCTGGGCGACGGCAATCTCTTCCGCGCGGGCGCCACTTCGTGGACAGAGGAGCGCGAGACCGACGTGTTTCTCTATTACACCCAGCTCGTTGACGGCACCGAAAAGATCAAGCTCCCCCGCGGGTACCAGGCGGTCACCGCACCATCGAGCGAAGAGGTCGACGAGACCTACGCCTACTTCAAGGGATCGAGCGAGATGAAGGGCCGCGACCTGGTGATCCGGCAGCGCGCCGAGGTCCGCCGCCGCCAGATACCCCCCGACGGTTACGCCGGATTCAAACGCGCCATCGACGAGGCCAGGGAATGGGCCGAAACCTCCTTCCGCGTCACCAGAGGAGGCAAATCATGAAGCGGCTCCCCCTCATTATAGTGGTTGCAGTTGTTTTCGCCGCCCTCCTGGCCCCACCGAATGCCGTAAGTTCCGGGGAAATGGGCACTTCCCAGGGTTACGACCTCGACGAACTCTGGTCTCGCGCCCGCTCGCAGCACGACCTGGACACCGAGGACGCCATCGTCCTCCTCGAGGGACGCCACCTCACCATAGAGGCGAACGGCAACGAGGTCACCCGCGTCCACCGGGTGGTCTGGATCGGGACGGCCATCGGTATCCGCTCCTACGCCGACCTCCGTGTGCCGTGGAATTCGGCCACGTCGACGCTCAACGTTTTCGCGCTCCGCACGTGGCGCGAGGGCCGCTGGTGGCCCGACGTCAGCAAAGTCAGTGAAACCGCCGTCGTCGAAACACTTCCCTACGCCGTCGCGCTCGCCGACGACTACACGTCGATGCGCGAAACGATGCTTTTACACGACGGCGTCGAGCTCCCCTGTATCATGGAAACGATCTATGAGATCGAGGTGCGTGGCGGCAACGTCGGCGCAGCGGCCGCCGGCGCCGACGGCCGCTGGGTGTTCCCGCAGCGCGACCCGGCGATCCGCGTCGAGTACGCCGTCACCGTCGGGGCGGGTGTCACGCTCGCGCACCGATCCGGCAACGGCGCGCCCGAACCCGTCGTCACGAAGGACGGCGGCGCGGCGACTTACCGATGGACGTTGGAACACACCGACCGCCTCGGCACGCCCCTCGTCGCCCATCCTGCCGGTTACGCGCCTTATGCGGCGTGGTCGACGTGGAAGGACTGGCCGACGCTCGCCGGCAGGATTGTGTCGACGTTTGACGAAGCCGCCATCCTCGGCGAACAGCTCGCCGACACTGTCGCCGTCCTGGTCGCGCACGAAACGGGCGCGGGTGCCAGGGCGCGCGCCATCGCCGGTTACGTCGACGAGAGCACGCGCAGCATCCACACGGACACGCGATGGTGGGCATTCGACCCGCGCGCCGCGACGCGCACGTGGGAAACGGCCTACGGCCACGGACTCGACCGCGCCGTCCTCGCCGCGGCGATGTTCCGCCACGCCGGCCTCGAAGCCGGTCCCGCCTTTCGCTCAATTACCCGGAACGCAATCTCACCGGAACTGCCCTGCATGTCCGAATTCGGAAACATGCAGGTGCTGGTGCGGGGCGACCGCTACCAGGCGATCTACGACCCCGAGGCGGGGACACTCACCGACCGCGTGTCGGCGATGTACGATGGGATCGTCTGGTCCCCCGGAACCGGCGACGGAACGCCCGGCAAGCCGGACGCGACCGGATCGGCGATCGAAAGCCGCTTCGAGGTCGTCCTCACACTCGAGCCCGCCGACGACGGCGGCTGGAATGGCCGCGGGTATATCGACGCCGAAGGCGTATTCAGTCCTTATGGCAAAATGGCGGGACTCGACGGCGAGGCGCTCGCCACCCTGGGACAGATCGCCGAATCGGTGCTGCCGGGCGCGAAGGTCGGCGGGTTCAACCCCGAGGTCTTCGACCGGGGACGCGTCACGGCGGGTTTCGATTTCGGTGTCGGCGCCGGCGATCCCGACGGCGAAGGGCGCACGGCCGTGTCGATGGGCAATCCGGCCGGCGGAATCTCGTCCCGTCTCCCCGCCGACGTACATCTCTACAACGAACACCGCGGTTCCCCGGTGATGCTCCCCGGCGTCATGACGCAGCGCGTCGTGATTCGAATCAGGATCGGTGAACGCGAACTCGTATACCTGCCCGAAGCAACCGGGCTGAGTAACTCCACCGGGCGGTACCAACTGACCGCGGAACACGAAAACGGATGGATAACCGTCGAGCGGACGCTGACGCTCAACGCCGGCAACGTCGAACCGGGCGCGTGGCCGGAGCTCCGGGCCCTGCTGCTGGAGGACGCGGACCGCGCCGGCCGCACGATTCTGTTCAAATAGCGGCGGACCGGGCGGAGACTCACGACGACAAACGCGCCGCCTTGATGTATATTCCCCGGGACCTTGACTCCGGGCGACACACGGACTTCATCGGGAAAGGAAACAAAGCGAAATGACCACGGAAACGAAAAGCTCGCAGCAGTACATGGATCTGGAAAACACCTACGGGGCCCACAATTACCATCCGATTCCCGTCGTGATCAGCAAGGCCGAAGGCGTCTGGGTCTGGGACCCCGAAGACCGCAAATACATGGACTGCCTTTCGTCGTACAGCGCGGTGAACCAGGGGCACCGCCACCCGAAAATCATCAAGGCGCTCAACGACCAGGCCAACCGCGTCACGCTCACCAGCCGCGCGTTCCACAACGACATGCTGGGCCCGTACCTCAAGCGGCTGACCGAGTACACGCAGATGGACGTGGCGCTGCCGATGAACACGGGCGCCGAGGCGGTGGAGACGGCGATCAAAATCGCGCGCAAGTGGGGATACGACAAGAAGGGCGTCGCGGACAACCAGGCCGAGATCATCACGTGCGAAGAAAACTTCCACGGACGCACCACCACCATCGTCGGTTTTTCCACCGACCCGATCGCGCGCGACGGCTTCGGCCCGGCGACACCCGGGTTCAAGATCATCCCGTACAACGACACCGACGCCCTCGAAGCGGCGATCACGGAAAATACAGTCGGCTTCCTCGTCGAACCCATCCAGGGCGAAGCGGGGGTCAAGGTCCCCGATCCGGGTTACCTCAAGAAGGTGAAGGAGATCTGCGAGAAGCACAACGTGCTCCTCATGCTCGACGAAGTGCAGACCGGATTCTGCCGAACGGGCAAAACCTTCGCGTGGATGCACGAGAACACGAAACCCGACATCCTGATGGTGGGCAAGGCCCTCGGCGGCGGCGTCTACCCCGTGTCGGCGGCGCTCGCCTCGAAGGACATCATGTCGGTGATCGGCCCCGGTGAACACGGCAGCACCTTCGGCGGCAACCCCGTCGCCTGCGCCGTGGCCACGGCCGCCCTCGACGTCCTCGTCGACGAGAATCTCGACGAAAAATCCGAGGTACTCGGCGAGCGTTTCCGCAAGGGATTGCGCGAACTGGGCAGCGACAAGATCACCGAAATACGCGGCATGGGGCTCCTCAACGCGATCGACATCGACACGGGCGCGGGCAAGGCCCGCGTGTACACGGAAAAACTCAAGGACCTCGGAGTCCTCGCCAAGGAAACGCACGAATCCACGATCCGTTTCGCCCCCCCCTTGATCATAGACGATGACCACAAACACTGGCTCGTCCAAACCCTCGGAAAGGCACACGCAAAGTGTTGACACGGCGATCGACGCAGATACGCAGTCGCGCCCGGCAGACCCTTCTGCCGGGCGCCTTCCTGTTCCTCGCCGCGGCGTTTATATTCGCCCCGGCCGCCTCGCAGGAAGACCCCGCGCCATTCGTTTTCCGCACGCAGACGATGGGCACGTGGGCGACGCTCACCCTCGTGACCGCCGATTCCGCATCTGTCGCCGGCCTCGCCTACGAATCCCTCATGGTCCTCCACCATGTCGATTCGCTGATGAGCAACTGGACCGACGCGAGCGAGGTCGCCCGCATCAATCGCGAAGCGGCCGCCCGCCAGATCACTATCCACCCGGAAGTCGCCGACGTCCTCGGACTCGCCGTCCTGGTCGGCAAACAGAGCCGCGGCGCGTTCGACGTGACCATCGAACCACTGGTAAGGCTGTGGGGTTTTCTCGGCGGGACGCCCCGGGTCCCGTCACAGGACGAGATCGACGCGGCGCTCGAACTCGTCGGGCCCGACATGCTCGACTTCGACGCCGATGACCACACCGTCAGATTCAGCCGCGAGGGTGTCAGGATCGACTTCGGCGGAATCGCCAAGGGTTACGCCGTCGACCGTGTCGCCGAACTCCTGCGCCGCGCGGGTGTGGAAAACGCACTCGTCGACCTCTCGGGTAACATGGTCGCCATCGGTAACGCAGCCACCCACGACGGATGGGCGATCGGTATCCGCGACCCCTTCGGCAAATACCCCCTGCTGGCCCGCATCATTCTCAACGACGAATCGGTGGCGACATCGGGCGACTACGAACGGTTTGTCGGCGCCGGCGGCAAACGTTACGGCCATATCCTCGACCCGAGGACAGGCTGGTCTGCGCGCGGTCTCGCGTCGGTGACCGTCGTCACCGAACGCGCGGCATCGGCCGACGCGTGGGCCACGGCGCTGTTCGTCCTCGGCCCCTCCCGCGCGCGACTCATCGCCAAGGACCGCGAAGACCTCGCCGTCGTATTCGTCGAGAAGCTCGAGTCCGGCGACGTAATCGTCTGGGTCGAAGAACAGCTTCGAGCCCGGTTCGGTCTGTCCAACGACCTCGGCAAAGCGGTCAAAGTCCGTTTCTTCTGATTCCCCGCTTTCCCCCCTTCTTGATTCCCGATTAATCGACCCGACATTCGGGTCCAGCGCTTGCACCAACCTCCTCCTCTGACGTTCGCAGCGCCCTGTGCTCCGGTATACGGAGAGTTCGGGTACGGCCCGGCATCACGCGTGTTGCAGGAACAAATCGAGAAGCAAAAACAATGAGCAAAATGCATTCTGGAATATTCGGATTGATTTTTCTTTTATCGGCTGTTGTGTCCGGTTGCGAGATGGCATCGATCGAAGATCCCGATCCGCCGACCGGCGGTCGTGAATACGTCCTCGACTACAACGTCTTCGCCGCCGAGATCGATGCGATCCTCACCGCCCACGGTTGCGACAACCTCTCGTGCCACGGTGGCGGGATCCGGGGCACATTCGAGCTTTCTCCCGCCGGCGACAAAGACGTCGCTATGGATTTCGTACAGGTGGGATACCAGGTCGACGCCGACGACCCCGCCGCCAGCCGGCTGTTGATGAAGCCGCTCGACGAGGCCGGCGGCGGCAGCGCCCACACGGCACAGAGCGGCGGCTGGCCCTCGACGAGTGATCCCGACTACAGGTCGATCCTCGCCTGGATCGAAACGGGGGTGTACCGCTGATGAGAACTCTTATCGGGCCCTTCTGCCTGGCCGCGGTCCTTCTCTGCACGGCGGTCTTTCCCGCACTTGCCGTCGCGGCTGATTCGGAACCGGACTCGACCCGCGCATCGCAGGAAAACGGGCTCACGTACCTCGTTCCCTCGTTGGAGGAAAGTGGCTACAGGATGAGTGAGGGCACAAAAAAGTTCCAGCACCGCATCTCCTTCAGCCCGGGCATTGGACAACTGGGTAACCAGGATTTCTTCGTGTTCCGCGCCGGGTACAGTCCCAACACGTGGCTGGGATACGAAATCTCGCTGGGACACAACCCGGCCGCTTCGCTGCACGCGCTGCTCCACACGTTCAACGTCGTGCTGCGCTATCCGCTCCCTTGGCGGCTGCAGCCGTACGGGATCGTCGGCTACGGGATGATGACGGTTTATCCGGGCCAGGCGATCAACGCCGACCCGGTCACCAAGAACACCGTGACGGCCGGCGGCGGCCTCGAGGTCTATATCCGCGACGACGTCGCGGTGCGCGGCGAGGTACTCGGCGCAACGGTCTTCGGACAGGAACGCGACCGCGAGGGCACCGTCGCGTACGTGTACCGCGAGTACACGATCGGATTTTCATTCTACAGAAATCTGGGTAACTGACATCGAATTGCGAAAACGGAAGTAGACGAGAAGGAGAAGCACCATGAGACCGACAACGTTCTGGAAGAACCTCGTTCGCGGCAACGTCGCCGTGGCGACCGGCGTCATGCTGTTGATGACGCTTCCCCTGGCGGGATGCCGGGAAAGCGCTCCCGATGACATCATCGTGCAGGAAGAAACGACGGATGCAATCGTGTTCGTCAAGACCCGCGGCGAAGAAACGCTCAACCGCAGCCGGGCCGAGGGTAACCTCTACAAGCTCTCCCCCATCTCGCCCGACGGAGTGGTGACGCCGATCACCAACTTTACCGGGGCGAGTATCAGCGACCCGAGTGTGTCGTTCGACGGCAGAAGGATCCTGTTTTCGATGCGGCCCCAGGGCGGCGGGAACCGGAATATCTATGAAATCGGCGCCGACGGAACCGGGCTCCGCCAGGTCACCAGCGGCGGCGGGAACGACTTCGACCCGCTCTATCTGCCCGACGGCAACATCATGTTCACCAGCTCGCGGCACGGCGGCATGGACGAGTACAACCACTCGCCGGCCGAGGTCATCTACACGTGCGATTCCGACGGTTCAAATATCAGGCGCGTCAGCTTCAACATGAGCGACGATTTCGATCCCACGCTGATGCCCGACGGGCAGATCGTCTACACGCGGTGGGAACACTTCGGGACGTTCAACCGCTTTCCGTTGTTCTTTTGCAACCAGGACGGGGCCAAAGCCTTTCACAAGTATGGACCGCACAATCGAAACTTCTTTCACCCGCAGCCGACTCCCGACGGCAGGCTGATCGCCATCGAATCGACGCGGGTCAACGAGGACGCCGGACCGCTGGTGATTCTCAAGCTCGAAATGGGCCCGGCCGACCCCGCCCGCTCTGATCGGTCGATGAACTGGAACGTGCTCACGCCCCAGGTCAACAACGATGGATCGCCGTGGACCTATGGCGCATTCAAGTACCCTTTCCCTCTCGGCGGCAACAAATACGTGGCGTCGTACACGCTTCCCGCCGCCGAGGAGGGCGACGTGGATTATGGTCTGTACACGCTTTCTCTCCACCAGGATGGCGCGGGTACCGAGAGCGACCCCGCGACGATCACCATCAACGATCTCACATTTCTCTATAACGACCCCGGATGGAACGAATACGACGCCCAGTTGCTCGCGCCGCGGGACAAGCCTCCCGTCCTGCCGCCGATCGGCAACCCGGCATTGGACTACGGTATTTTCACCGCCAGCGACGTGTTCAACCGGTCGACGATCGACGGCCAGGAAGTACCGGTCAAGGGCGTGGATTCCATCACCGAGATCGCCGTAGTGGTGGGAATTCCCACGGCGCAGGGCGAGCCCAACGACTTTTCGGCCAACCAGTTCGAGAAGCGCGCGCTCCTCGGCTTCGCTCCGGTCTACCCCGACGGCTCGTTTCGCATCAAGGTGCCGGCCGACAAGCCGATCAGCTTCGCCACCCTCGACGGCCTCCGTCGTGGAATCGTGAACAAACGGACGTGGATCTACGTCCATCGGGGCGAAGAAGTCGACGAGTGTACGGGATGCCACAAGGACAGAGGCCTGTCCGAAGACGAAGGCATCACGAATCCCAACCCGTACGCCCGGACCCAGCCGCCGAGCGACGTCAACGTGGCGCCGGCGGACTATACGTACATCAACTACCGCGACGACATCGGCCCGATCGTGGAGGCGAAGTGCGCGAACTGCCACCTGCAGACGTACGCGCAGCGCGACACGCTGTCGCTTCCCGACAGCACGTGGGTCACCGTCACCGACACGATCCCGCCGCCGGGAGATCTCGACCTGACTTCGGTGCTGGACACCACGATGGTCAGGAATCTGATTTTCCCGCGCGCTTACATCAATCTGTCGGGTGAATCGGAAATGGGAACACGGCAGGTCGTGACGCCGGGGTTTCCCCGGCGGTCGGTGCTGATCGACTACGTGCTGGGCGTCGGCGAAGCGGCCGCGCAGGGCCCGCACCCGGACGCCGGCGCTCTGGCGCCGTCCGAACGCGAATTGCTGAATTTCTGGGTGCTGCTCGGCGCCCAGTACCGATGAACCGGACCGGTATTGGCCGTCCAGAGGAGGTCGCGCGTGAATTCTTGCAAAATGATATCGATCGCCGCCGTTACGGTGGCCCTCCTGGTTCCGTCGCTCGACGTGAACCGGGCAGCCGCGGGCGTAGACGCCGGAGAAGTTCTGGCGAGTTACCCGCTGACGTCGATCGACGGCGTCGAGACCATGTTGTCTTCTTTCAGGGGAGAAGTCGTCGTCGTAAATTTCTGGGCGAGCTGGTGCGCGCCGTGCCGCAAGGAGCTTCCCTTGATGGACGGGTGGCACGCCGCCTGGACCGGTCGCGGGGGCAGGGTGGTGGCGATCTCCATCGACAAAGAAGTTCGCAAGGCGCGGCGATTTGCCGAAGAAACGAATCTGTCCCTCACGGTTTTACACGACACCCCGGACGGGCTGGCCAGGATCCTGGATATCCCGTCCCTGCCTTGCACGTTCCTCCTCGACAAGGACGGAAACGTGGTAAGTGTGGTTCGCAGCAGTTCCG
>CBDVDJ010000047.1:0-10396 GCA_965372695.1 uncultured bacterium | reverse complement strand
ATATTACTGCAATCTTTGCATACCGTATCATTGTTGCTCTCTCCATCGTTGATCATCTAAATGCGACCCAATTGGATTGACAGATATCAACAATTCCCGCGGTTCCTACCGTATTACATTTTCGTACACCCACAATTCGAAAGGGTATGGACCTCCTTCTCCGCTTACAGCGCCCTCAGTGAAAACGAAATGCCCACCGTCGGGACTCCACGAAAGGTTTTCATTGACGGTATATTTACATATTGATCTATACGTTCTTATGTCTAATACATCGGTTTCTTTTGTCAGTACATTCAATAACTCAATGTGGCCACAAGGAACGTTTCTTCCGTCACCCCAAAATTGATAGCTCATCAATATAAGTCCATTGTCTGTCGGGTGACATGCGACGGAAACAAACGCTCCGTCTCTTTCAGCCACGACTGACATCTCTTTGTTTGTGCTGGCAATATCTACTCTTATAAACTCAGTGTTGCGCTGGTTGTTGATCACGCCGGAATATAAATACTTTCCATCGCTGTCTATGCAAAAATTGCGTGCGGCAAACGAAGTCAGATTCACTGAAAACAGCAGACTATCAACGGAACTACTGGCAACCCCGTTGTACCTCCAATAAAACCCTGCGACGTCGTTCTGTGGATTTATTCCGTAAAACACCACTCCGTCATGTTGCGGCCACCACGAAGCCCCGATAGGGTGCCAATCCTTCCCGACCAATTCGCTTGTAGTCGCGGTCATTCCGTTAACAAGTGAGACGCCAGAGACGGTTCCGCCTTCGCCATCGTTATAAACAATCAGTATTTGTCCGTTTTCAGAATTGTATCTGACGACATTGATAAAATGCGGAAACTCAAACGGGCTATAACTTTGGAACGTAAAATCGGTGGGATCGATGTGAATTTTGTACAACCCTCTTACGTTTTCCCCATTAATCAAAGTGCCTGTGAATGTCAATATGCAGTCTTCTTCGATCCAAACTGGAGACCAGATACTCGAGAATGGGGTCCCTTCGTTGGGCCGCCGATCTCCCGGTCCAACGTAACCCCAATATAAAACTCGATTAAGGTGCGGGTTTAGTTCAACATTTTGGCATTTCGATATCGATGAAGTTGGCGTGGTGTCACTATCGCATCCGGAGATCGCGCCCCAAAATACAACAACTATTACGACGTGAATTAACCACGAATTCGTGACTTGGTGAACTCGCCGCAACATATCATTCTTGACGATGCGTTCCATTCAACTTCTCCCGCTCACCGTGATGAGCGCAATTTGGCATTCGTCTACTGAAAACTGCCTTTTTCCAAGTTGTACCGCTGCTTTATAACAAGCAGACCGCAAATCGCACTGGTTTGTTGACATATTACAATCTGGCGTCTCGAGTGCAGATGTGCGACTTCCAAGATACGCTCCGTTGGAACGTGGATACAGGGGGGGGGGGAACGGAATATCTGGAAGTATACACCATTGCCCCCTCCATGGTCAATAAGGACAAGTTAGTCTGCAGCAAGAGCCTCTTGGCGGTCTATAGTAGATTTGACACTTAGTGTTTATCGTCATCGTCATCCCGCACCACGTCTTCGAGCAGCTCCACCTCCCGCGTAATCAACTCTCGTAACTCACCATCGCTTTTATTTCGCAGATCATGCACGATCACTTCTTGCCTGGACTCGGGCTCGTCGCACAAGTAGGCCTCCAGCCGGATCAACCTATCCAGGTCCGCAAGTGTCAACTTTATTTGACCCTCAGCTACGGCCTTGGCCAATTGGAGGATCGCCATTTGAATAATCTGCGTGTTCCGTTCACGTCGCGAAACTTCACTGTCAAGTGTTCTTGTCGCCACTTCCCGAGCGACTTCCAGGTCGCGATCGCGAATCCTCTCCTTCCAGCCGAATGACGTACCCCATAGCTTGACCGTACTGATGGCCACGCCGAACTGGGCGGCGACTTTTTCGTAGTTCCGTACCTCACCCAAAGAGCAGTAGTACTCGAACGCCTTTGTCTGGTGGGGCTGTTCCTTGACCAGCAGACGGCTTTTGCTGTTGTTCACGCGTCACTCTCCCCGGATAGGTAAGTTCGCGCCAACTCGATCAGAGCCTTGCCTCGGGTCCCGATCCCGAGTCTTGACTTGGCCATCGAAATGGCTTCTTCGACGATCTCAGCGTCGTCGACCACAAAAGTGAGTATCGTGGGTCGTTCGCGATCCTGCTTGGCTGCTTCCTCTTCCAAAAAGGAGTCAAGCCCATCTGGAATCTTCAGTAATTCCAGCGAGTCCTTGAGCTCGTTCAGCGAGTACGGAAGTTGGGTCTCGAGGTCATCCAATGACAGATCGCGGCTGAGGTCGTGGATGAGGGTGCCGAGGAGGCTCGGGAGGCTCTGTCCTTTCATTTCATTTAGGTTGATCGAGAGGATCTTTGCGCGTCTGTCGTCGAGATCAGCGACGACGCTGGGCACCGTCTGGTACCCGAGCTCCGTTGCGATTCCCCATCGGTGAAAACCGCCCAGGATCTGAAAGCCTCCCTCCAGCGGTCTCACCACCAGCGGCTCCACGAATCCCTCTCTTTGGATATAAGATTTCAGCTTTGCCCGCACCTCGTCGCTCATCCGATTCGGATTCCAGGGATTCGGTGTCAACTTTTCGACAGGGATTTCAATTACTGTCAGCTTCTCGACACGGGTGCTATCTCGTTCCATGCGTTACCTCCTCGCGACCACCAGAAACTCGCGGTTACGTGCCCTGTGTTCTTCCCCGCTGAGCCCGGTCAGGTGAACGTACCGGTACTCCTGGGCGACAACCACCGGCCGGAACCGGTTTACCAACCGCGTCACACTGTCCAGGTCGGCCTCGGCATTGCCGTATGAGAGCACCCAGACCGGGAACGGCTCGGCAGCTACCAGGAGCTGCTCCAATGCTTCCTGCCCACTCCGCCGGCTGAACGCGCTCGGCGCCGACTTTACCAACTTGCCCTCCAGTATCGAGTCCAGCGGCCGTAGCGCGGTTTCGTAGGCCGAGGTCCCGGCGTATGGCGGATCGAGATACAGAATGTCGCCCTCCACCGATGCCAGGAACTGGTGGACGTCCCGTCGGTGGACCTCGTTTGGCTGGCCGTTGGAGAAGACCCCGAGATTGACCTGCTCTGTGATCGCCTCGGCCACCCGGCGGGGGTGGTCGGCCACCCCGCGAGCGAGCATGTCCCGGACATAGTTCTGATTCATTTCCTCCCATTTTCCGGCTTCGGCCTGCTGGACGATCGTTTTAGCCCCGAAATTGCCCATAGGGCGCATTCTGAGGACGTATTTGAGCAACAAGAGCAGAAGCAGCCACCTCTTCACTCCCGCGGCCGCCCTGGCGGCTGGAAACGCGGCATCTAGAAAACGCGCGTGCTGGTGGGTAACGACCTTTTCGGCGAAGTGCTTCTCGACGAAACAGGGACCGTCGCCGTTGCCTGCGAAGAGACGCGTGACATCCTCTTTGGCAAGGGTCACGCGGTCATTGGCGATAAGCGCCTCGCCGACGATCTGGCTCCGAAGGGCGATGTCGTTACAGATCACCCGGTAGCCCCGTGCTTTGGCAAACAGTGACACCGATCCGCCGCCGAGGAAGGCATCAACAAATACCGGAGTTTCCTCCGGTTGGGGCAGGTGCTTGAAAATCTGCCCCAACAACCGTCGTTTACCGCCCTGGTAGGGCGGGAGTGCCTGCAGACGCTTCCACATCAGCCCTCATCCCATTTCTGGGGATCCAAAGACGTTCCCGAAGTACCGTCATTAGCGTCATCAGCGTCATACCGGCCGCCGAATAGGTCGTGAGCCGGCGAAGCGCGTGACGCTTCTAGTGACGCTACTACCTTTCCTTCGGTATTACCGTCACCGTCAACGGTGGTATAGCGCGATCCACCGGCGTCTGTGACGGTTGTGACGCTAGTGACGCTATTTTCGGTGCCCTTTTGGATAGTGATGGTCCGGTTCTTCCCATCACGTCGGGACGCGATCTCAATTCCCACCGCAGCCAGGTTGGGTATCACCTCGTTGAGACGGCGAGTTAGGACGTGGGCGGCCTTCGGCCACAGGGCACTCTTCGTATTCACGCGGTGCTCCTCGGCTAGCTCTTCCAACTTGGTCAATAGGGTAGTCGCGGTGCCTTCCCATTCCGAGCGGCCATCCATCAGTTCCCTCACCATCGCTGCGACGGGACTGGCTTGGAGCGCCTCCTCGTTGCGTGATTCCGAGTTATCTTTGTAAGCCTGCGTAAACTCTTCCTCGGAGTACCCCAGGGCACTCGCCACGGCGCATCCCCACAGCGCAAAGTCCGCCATGCGGGGTAGATCCGAAAGGCGTATCGAATCCCTACGTGCCATCGCCCGCGAAAGGGCGTTAAAGATGGCGCCAAGCAGTTGCGGCCGTGCCGCCTCGAACTCCGCCCAGATGGTCTTCTCGCTCTTGCGGCTTGAGGTCGCGATCTTCTCCAGGCCAAAGAGGATGCAGCGGTCTAGGAGGTCGGGCTTTTGGACCGCCACGTTGACCCCGTTCAATCCGACACAACGCCGAAACTGAAAAATCACATCGTCGTCATCGGTGTAGAGTTGGCGCTTGCTGAACCCCTCGCCAGTAACCGAGCGGCAGAGGATGTCGCTTGTCCAGCCGGACAGGCCGGTGATGTTGTCGTAGTACGGCGTCCAGTGGTGTGAGAGCTGTTGGACCAGTTCAGACGCGTCCCGCGGAAAGCTCAGAACAGCTGTTACGGACGGGTCGATGAGGCCGCGAAGCATACGAAAAAGCGTCGTCTTGGCGGAGCCCGCCGGGCCATGCAACACCGGGATCGGGTGCGGGATGTCGGGGACAAAGCAGCAAACCAGGTAGACCAGCAGGAGAAGACGCTGTGACGGATCTCGAAGATTTAGAAAGCTCAGCAGTTGGTGGAGATCTCCACCACCGACCGGTTCGGGCTGTGGCTTCTGGTGAGCGTACCGACGAAACAGGACCGGCGGACGGTCAACGACCTCCCATCCATTTCCCGTCACTTTTGCCGCCCGCCATTCCTTGTCCGCCAGGTCGTACCAGATCGCCCCTTCGTGAAACGCAACTCGATTGTGGAGCGGGTACTCCTCACCTTCGAATCGTCCTTTGGCCTCGATAACGTTTAAGGCGGCGCCGAGCGCGTCGGAACTCAATGCCTTCGCCTCGCTTTGCCAAAAACGTCCCGCCAACCAGCTTTTGAACTTCTTGCTTCGACAAGGCCACACCTCACGGTGCTCACCTACAGGCACGTGAGCGAACACATCACCTAGGTCGTCGTGGAAAAGCTCCACGCCGCGGCCAACCACCATGTTGACAACCCTTGCGGCCAGCGCCTCCTGTTTTTTCGCGCTATCTTCATCGGAGCGTCTTTGCTCTGCTGAGTCAGTTTTCGAAGGTTCTGGTGTAGCTTCCATTTCTCCTCCATCCAATCTAGTCCATGTCCTTCCGGGTCTTCTCCACCCGCTCGACCGTGAAGCTGTCTTCACCCAGTTGGCGCGAGATCAGTCCCGTGAAGACCTGCGCGACGTACGCGCCGATTTCGTTCGACACGTCAATAACCAGACGGTCGCGCTCAAGCAGATAGCTCACGTCGAGCCGCACCCGTGCGGTCCCGAAGACACACTCGGCGACCACGATCGCCAAGGCGATCTGTCGCTCCAAGTGCTCAGGTTCGACTGGCGTGTGAAATCGGAACCGCCGTACATCTCGCTGTCCATTGACTGTCATCGGATGCTCCTTCAAGACTCGGATACGGAATGCTGCCCCAAAGTGTCGGACTAAAACCGCAGGTAATCCTTGAGACCAAGGTCGGTGAAACGCTGTCGGATCCGCTGGATTTCATCGTGGACGGTGCACCGGGCAGTACTGAGCGCCTCGCTGATAGCCTTCACGCTCAGGCCGGCAACGCGTAGCTCACAAATCTTCTTCTGTCGGGGTGTTAGCTTTTCAATCGCCGGGGCCAGGTCGATCGATAGGTCTAATTCGGGGCGGTTCGGATCCTCCAGTAGACCGAGGAAGTTCTCCCCGTCGTCGTCCTCCCCCACCGGCGCGTCCAGCGAATCCGCCTTGTCCAGAGTCACCCGCTTATAGGCATCCCGTTCACGTATGAGGTCGCTGATCTTTCGGCGAACGACCACCCGCATATAGCTAGTAATGCTTGCCTCTCGCGTGCTGTCGTATTTGTCCCGAACCATCCACCAGTGGACCAACACGTTCTGGACGAGGTCGTCGAACTCGTGCGCGCCGAAGCGCCGTTTTTCGCCGCACCATTCTTGGACGAGCGCCTTGGCTAGAGCGACCTCCCGGTCTGGGAAAAGCCCCTCGTAGACGAGCCGACTGGATACACTCCGCGCATTCATATGCGCGGTTGTTCAGCCGGCTGTTTATTAATCGGATGCGAGCCCCTATGTGCGCAATCACGGAGGGCTCACGGAGGGGTCGCGGATGGAGCTATCTGAAAGCAAATTAGCTGGTTAGCAGTTCACACCCGACACTTTAAGCCACCGCTCCGTACCTGAGCAGGGAGGAGGTTGCGATGACGAAACCGGTCAGGGAGAGATATGCGCAAGAGCGGCTAGATGACGATCGTGCCAGAAGGATTGCCGAGATTTTGGCCCGAGGACTCCTGACCCGGCTCAAAGCACACAGGCGGTCTGGACAGCGCCGGATTCGGGAGGAAGCGGCTCAGGCAGACGCCTATCTACCAGAAACACCGTCAGTTACGGCTTCCGATGACGAGGATGATGTCCCTTGACTTCCCTGGCGGACGGAGCGTCAATCGTCCTGACATGGGGTTAACGACATGAACAACAAGGGCTTACAGAATGACGCGAAGCATTGCGCCTTTATCATCCGTGTGAGCACCGAGGAGCAAGCCGCTAACAAAGAGGGCTCGCTCACCACCCAGCTCCAGCGTCTGCGGGCTCACATCGAGTACAAAAACACGGCCTGTGGCGAGGACTGGCGGGAGGCCGAACGTTACGTGCTGAAGGGGGTATCGGGGAAGGATTCGGTGGGGAGTAAGGAGTTTGTGAGGCTGTTTTCGGATATCGAGTCCGGGAGAATCAACACGGTCCTTTGTACCGCTCTCGACCGGGTGAGTCGTTCTGTCAAAGACTTCCTCCATTTCTTCGAAATACTGAACCTCCACGACATCGAGTTCGTTTGCCTCAAGCAAAACTACGATACAACATCCCCGCAAGGAAAACTGTTCATCACGATCATGATGGCGTTGGCGGAGTTTGAACGGGAACAGACATCGGAGCGAACCAAGGACGCCACTTTGGCGCGGGCGGAGCGCGGTCTGTGGAACGGCGGTCAACTGATTGGATACGATCCCGATCCGGACCGCAAGGGCAACCTCATCCCCAACGACCGCGAGCGGGTCATCGTGGGTTTCGCTTTTGACGCCTACTTGGAGTGCGGGTCGATCCTCAAAACAGCGAAGCGCCTGAATAGCCAGGGATTCAGGACGAAGGAGTATCGATCGCGCCGAGACAGATTTCATCCCGCCGCCGAGTTCGGACACGCCTCGGTCCAGCACTTGCTCACCAACGACGCTTACGTCGGCAAGAAAGAAATCAACAAGAAGCGACGCACCGAAGATCAAGGCAAATTACCGGAAGCACTGCGCTACCACATTGTCGACGCTGTTTGGGAACCGATCGTGGACAAAGACAAGTTCGACCGAGTCCGCGAGCTCATGGGAAAGAACAACGTCACCCGGCACAACGGAGCAAAGCGGATCCGGCACACGTACCTGCTCAACGCCGGTCTTCTGTGGTGCAAAACTTGTGGAAGCCAGATGGATGGTTGCTGCGGAACAGGGTCCAAAGGCGTTAAATACTACTACTATGTGTGCAAGAACAAGGACTGCAGATTTAAAGTGCCGGCCGGTGAGATTGAAGGTGTCGTGATCGAGCGAATCCAGCAGCTCGCCGAATCGCCCGTGATGTTGTCGCAGATCGTCGCTGCCACCAATGCGAAACTTCAAACAGACTTGCCCAAACTGATAGAGCAAAAAGAAACGCTGGAGAAAGACTTCTCCGATGTGGGACAAACAGCCGACGACATGATGGATCAGTGGGAATCGCTGGCGGGAGAGGACGGCGCGGTATTTCTAAAGGAACGGCTCGATCAACTGGGTAAGCGGAGAACTGAAATCGAGTCGGCGTTGGATGAGTTGTCGCTGGCCATCGATGACGTCAAACGAGAGGCCGTGGACCAGGATCTCGTGTTAAAAGCGCTAGCTAGCTTCGGCGAAGTGTTTGAATATATCCCGCCATACCAACAGAAGGAGCTTTTTCGGCTCGTTATCCACAAGGCGATCATCTCGGAAGAATCTTTGGAGTTGGCCCTGTACGGCAAACCGCTCCAACTGACTGAAATGACTCAGGGGGCGGCACGCTCTGGGACATCAAACTGGCTCCCCGGGTAGGACTTGAACCTACAACCCTGCGGTTAACAGCCGCATGCTCTACCATTGAGCTACCGAGGAACCTTATTGGTGGTCAGATTATGTAGTGGGACGTCCCGGTGACGGCCGCGGCCGCGCCGGAGACTGAACCGGAATAATAACGCCCGGCGGGTCCGTTGTCAATAGGCCGTAAATGGCTGTTTTACAGTCATTTCAGGCGCTTACTACTCCCGGACGAATACGACGTCGAAGGTCTGGTTGGCCGCCGGTTGGTGGTAGAGCCCGGTCAGGACGTCCTTGTCGCTGTCGTAGTCGAGGCGGTAGGTTGCGCCGGGATAACCGGTGTCGCGGAGCTCGATGAAAATGTGGAGCCCTGTGGCGCTCTGCACGACCTGCGCCTGCGACACGTTGATGGGCCGGGGGTTGAAGTACTTGACCCTCAGGTTGCCGGCGGCGGCGATGCCGCGGATGTCGATGATGTATCCGCCGTCGGTACGGCGCCAGCGGCCGACGATGGTGTCAACTTGTTCGGCGGTGATGGCGTCCGGTGACGAGCCGCCGGTGTCCGTCGCCACCCCGTCGGCGGCCCGTTCATTCCAGAGCCACCACCCCCCCACAATAACAACGAGGGCGACGAGTACGGCGATGAGTATCCCCGATCGTGTCTTTCCGGAATTCGCTTTCATGTTCTCCCCTTATAGCGCGGTGTCGATCGCTTTTTTGGTGAGGTCGAAGATGTTGATCCTGGCCGGGTCGATGATCCCGCGCGCCAGGTCACGGTGGGTGCGCGACCACACGATCATGGTGATACGAGCCTTGCGCAGTTGCTTCTTGGCGTTGAGATACAAGTTATCGAGTTCGAGCTGCTGTTTTCGGTAAACCTCGAGGTCGGGCGCGAGTTGCTCCTTGAATTCGCGTGCCATCTGCACTTTGGCCAACAATCGGTCTTCTGTGGCCTGAATTTCCTTCATCGTCAGCTTTGTTTCGGACCTGGCCAGCTCTTTCAACTGGGGGTCGATGGCATACATCTTCTCCAGCGCGGCAGCGTCCCCGCGCCGATACTCACCCAGGTGCACCAGACACTGGAATGAATTGTTCTGGAGTTTCTGCACCATTTCGTAATACATCACGAACTCGGCATTGGCCGAATCGATCTTTTCCACCAGATACAAGGCGACGTTATCGAGATCGTCGCCAACCCGGTCGAACACCCTGTCGGATACGCGCGCCATCTCGTCGACCCACGGTTGCACCGCAGCCAATCCGTCTATAAGATTCTTCCGCTCGCGGATTTCCATCAGCAATGTGTCGAGGTCGGCGGTGGTCGCGTTGAACACTATCGGATACTTGATCAGGACGGGGCGGGTCATCTCGTCGAGAAACTCGGCCAGCTTGTCGCATCGCTCCTCGCCATTGAGAGTAGAACTGCCGAGTGTCGTCACCTCCACCGAATACGCGACGATCCCCTTGAGAATCATGCGAACGCCCTTCCACCTGTCGTCGTGCGTCTTGATGTACGGGTCGTCACGGTAATCGCGCAGGTAGTAAGCGCGCTGCTGGTTGAGGCCGTATTCGATGTCGGCCGCGAGTGAGATGGTGTACTCGGCGAAGGGCTTGAAGTCGAGGTGCTTTGTCTTCTTGAACGTGTTGAGCGACGAACAACCGGCAAACAGGGCGGTCAGCACAATAAACGTCACGAGTTTTCGCATGGCATTCCTCCTGTGATCCTCAGGGTAGATTCTTGTCGGTTGTGGAGTTGCGCCGTCCCGAGAGCGGCGTGCTTTCTCCCAGTTTCAGAAACAATAATACGGGCTCCAGTACAGTGTCGATCTTGTCGTAATCGCGCGGCGTCTTCCGCGGACCGAACCACAGATACCCGTACGCCCCGAAATGCGCCGGTATCACCGTCGTGGCCTGCGTCGCCAGAATGGCCTGGATCGCGTCGGAGCCGCGCAGGTGACC
>CBDVDJ010000046.1:0-10441 GCA_965372695.1 uncultured bacterium | reverse complement strand
GACATAGAGCGGCAGGCCGTGTGCCTCGCGGCCGAGAAATGAGAAGGTGAGCGTATCTCCGCCGGCGACGGGTTCGAACGCCGCCGTGGAGGCAAATGAGGCGTCGTTCCACACGACCACGCGGTCGGTGCCGATAACTTCGTTGACGACGTAATTGCGGCCACTGGAGATGTACCCGCGTACCCCGCCCGGAGTGATCACACCGAAGATCGGCGTCATTTTGTTGACACCGCGCTTATCGTCGAGATCGAGCGGAAACCAGATGTCGCCCGAACGCCAGTATTGCCAGTACGGGTGGTCGTAATAGCTGTAGCCCTTTTCGGGCGCGTCGGGGCCGGTCTCCCCGCTCATCACTTCGCCTTCGGGATAGAGGCGCTGAAACAGCGCCCACGACATCGCCGTGAGCTGGGGTTCGACCGTCGTGCAGGTACCAAAAACGCCGCCGGCATAGAGTTGGACGAACAAATCGGGCGGTCCTTCGCCTCCGCTGCGCGCCCCGGTGCCCCGGTCAAACGAAATAAGGTTGCCGTTCAAGAGCCCGCCCGACGTGCCGAACGCCTGACGCCGGGACTTGTAGCACTCGTACGGGTGGACAAAGTGGACGGCGGCGTCGACGAGGGGACAGTAGGTCAGGTACGAGAACCGCGGACCCTCGGGTGTGTCCCAGCACATATTGACGATTTCGTGGTGGAGGAGAACACGGACGGGAAACGCGCGTATCTGGTCCTCGAATTCGCAGACGATCACCTGTTCGAAGTTGAGCAGGGCGCCGGCATCCCTGATCGACGTGAACCGGGGCTCGTCGATCGTCGGGATCTGGTCGGCGCCAAGGCTGGCGATGAAGTAAGGATTGTCGGCCGGATCCTCCACTTCCCGCCACGGGCATGGCATCTCGTAGGAGGTGGCCGGGTTGTCGGGCCGGTCGCCGGTGACGAACCCGTCGGGGAGAGTGTCGTCGGTGTCGACGTCGACGACCGGATCGACCACCTCGATATTTGTCTCGCTGCAGCCCGCCGCAATAAACAGCGTAAGCACGGCGGCGGAAATAACGACCAGATTTATGCGTGGTATCATGCGTGGTATAGACATGAGGTTTAGTCTCGGTCCGGCGGGGTTCCTTACATTATTCGGTGGCGGAAATTTCGCCCTTGCCACCCCGCGGCGGAAAGCTATAATGGGACTCACTTCTAACATAAATAATCACAACAAATTACAACACCTCCCGCGCCAGAAATATTATAGCGCGGGCCCTGCGGGGGAAAGGCTCGATCGATTTGCTGAAAAACTACACGTACTGGCTGCACACGCGCTGGCCCTCAGGCCGCGTCGAGAAACTGCCCGTCGCCGGCGAGGACGGGTCCACCGATGTACCGGGGCTCTACATCGCGGGTGACCTGCGCGGGATCCCGTTATTGAAGTTCGCCGCCGATAGCGGTGCGCGCGTGATGCGGACGATCGCCGCCGGGCTCAACGGCCGCCGCGATGGCGAGGTGACCGACGTCGCCGTCATTGGCGGCGGGGTGGCGGGGATGGCGGCGGCGCTGGAGGCGCGCCGGCTCGGTTTTTCCTGCCGCGTGTTCGAGGCGAGCGAGCCGTTCTCGACGATCGTCAACTTCCCCCGGGCCAAACCCATCTACACCTATCCCAAGAACATGGTGCCCGAGGGCGAACTCCAGATGAGCGCCGATGTGAAGGAGGCGCTCATCGAGGAATTGCGCGCGCAGACCGACGGCGCCGGGATCGAGACAGAGGCGGGGCGCGTCGAGCAGGTGACGAAGAAGGGCGAGGTGTTCGAACTGGCGATCGCCGATCGCCCCGGGACGGTCGAGGCGCGCCGGGTCATCGTGGCCATCGGGCGCAGCGGCGACTATCGCAAACTCGGCGTTCCCGGGGAGGACCTCGACAAGGTTTTCAACCGCCTCCACGACCCGAAGGACTACTGCGAGCGGAAGGTACTCGTCGTCGGGGGCGGTGACAGCGCGCTGGAAACGGCGGTAGCGCTGGCCGCGTGCGGCGCCGAAGTCACGCTGAGTTACCGGGGCGATTCGTTCAGCCGCCCCAAGCCGGAAAACGTCGACGCCGTCGAGTCGGCCAACGTCCGTCTCGCACTGAAAACGACGGTCAGCGAGATCCGGAACGACGAAGTCGTGCTCGACTCAACCGGAAACGGCGCGGGAACAGAAACGATCGCCAACGACGTCGTATTCGTCATGATCGGCCGCGAGGCGCCGCTCGACTTTCTGCGCCGCGCCGGCGTGGCCATCCAGGGCGAGTGGACGCGGCGCCGGGCAATCGGGTTCGCCGCGTTTGTCCTCTTTGCCACCATCCTCTACAACTGGAAATCGGGCGGACAGCTGAGCGACATGATCTACCGCAACAACTGGTGGCCGATATCCATCAAGGACACATTCGCCGCCGTGGCGCAGTCGCCGGGCTCGCTCGCCGGCATCATCGTCCGGTCGGCGTCAACGCCGTCGTTCTGGTACACGCTCGCGTATTCGGCGCTCGTGGTGGGCTTCGGTATACGGCGCATACGAAGGCGCAATACTCCATACGTCACCGCACAGACATCGGTGCTCATGGCGGTCCAGGTGCTGCCGCTCTTCATACTCCCCGAGATCCTGCTCCCGTGGCTGGGCAACAACGGCTGGCTGGGGCAGGGGTTTCTCGACGCCCTCTTCCCCGTCGTCGACTACGGCAACGGCCGCGAATACTGGCGCGCGTACGGTTTCATCCTCGCGTGGCCGCTCAACGTGTACAACGTCTTCACCAACCAGCCGCTCGGGTGGTGGCTGGCGATTTCTTTCGTGCAGACCTTCGTGCTTATCCCGCTGGCGATCTGGCGGTGGGGCAAGGGTGTCTACTGCGGCTGGATCTGTTCGTGCGGCGCGCTCGCCGAGACGCTCGGGGACAGCCAGCGCCAGAAGATGCCGCACGGCCCGGGGTGGAACAGGTTCAACATGTTCGGCCAGGTGATACTCGCCGTCACCGTCGTGCTCCTCGTCCTCCGCGTGCTCTCGTGGGTGATGCCCGGTTCGGGCCTGGCCAGCTTGTCCAACTCGCTCCTCTACAGCAGGGTGTTCGGTTACAAGTGGGCGGTGGACGTCGTACTCGCCGGCATCATCGGTTACGGCGTGTACTTCTGGTACAGCGGCCGGTTCTGGTGCCGGTTCATGTGTCCGCTGGCGGCGCTGATGCACATCTACGCCCGCTTCAGCCGCTTCCGGATATTCGCCGACAAGAAGAAGTGCATATCGTGCAACGTGTGTACGTCGGTGTGCCACATGGGGATCGACGTGATGAACTTCGCCAACAAGGGCGAGCCCATGCAGGACCCCGAATGCGTTCGCTGCTCGGCGTGCGTCCAGAGCTGTCCCACGGGCGTGCTCGAATTTGGCCGCGTGGACGGAGAGGGGCGCCCGGCAGCCGTCGACCGGCTCGCGGCCAGCCCGGTCCGGATGCGCGAGGGATGATGCGAGAGGGACATTTGACCGCCGGCGCCAAACGCGCTATAGTGGTCGGCATATACCAGATCGCCATCCCGAAAAGGAGCCCCGATGTTCAGTAAAAAACTCGTAACTGCATTCAACAAACAGTTCAACCAGGAACTGTACAACTCGAATCTCTATCTCTCGATGTCGGCGTATTTTGCGGCGAAGAGCCTCAAAGGTTTCGCCAACTGGATGAAGGTCCAGGCCGACGAGGAGCGCCAGCACGCCGAGAAGTTCTTTATCTACATGATCGACCGCGGCGCCGCCGTTAAAATCACCGAGATCCCCGCGCCGGCGACGACGTGGCGTTCGCCTCTCGCCGCCGTCAAGGCCGGCCTCGAGGCCGAAGAGTTCAACACGGTTCGCCTCAACAAGCTGATGGACCTCGCGATTGCCGAGAAGGACCACGCGACCAAGGGTCTCATGCAGTGGTTCGTCGACGAGCAGGTCGAGGAGGAGGCCAACTTCGGCGAGCTCATCGACCAGCTGACGCTGGCCGAAAAGGCCCCCGGCGCCATGTTCATGATAGACCGCGAACTGGGCCAGCGCACGCTGCCCCCGGCAGCCGGCGCATAGACAACGCATAAACGGCGCATCGATAAACATGCACGACGCCCCGCGGATGTAGACTCCGCGGGGCGTTCGTGTTAGAACGAATGAGAGCCGAAAGGAGTTTATAATGAGAAACCGATCGAGACTACCGGTCTTCGCGGCCGTAGCGCTGCTGGCCGTACTGATCGCGGCCACCGCGGCGGATCTCCACGCGCGGCCGATCACGTTCGAGGATTTCTTCGGGACGGCGCGGGTCTCCGACCCCCAGTGGTCACACGACGGCAAGCACCTCGCTTTCGTCGTCACTGACTACAGCATCGAAAAGAACAAGGGTGACAGCGACATCTACATGATTTCGTCGAAGGGCGGCGAGATCCAACGGCTCACCCGCAACGAGGGCGGCGACAGCCAGCCGCGGTTCTCCCCCGACGGCAGGTGGCTCGCGTTCACGTCGTCGCGCTCGGGCGAGTCGCAGATCTGGCTCCTCCCGCTCGGCGGCGGCGAGGCGAAGCAGCTCACCACGCTCTCGACCGGCGCGTCGTCGCCGCAGTGGACGAGCGACGGCGAACGGATCGTGTTCCGCTCGCGCGTGTTCCCCGATTGCGATGACGACGACTGCAACGCCGAGAGGCTGAAGGCCGCGGAGGAGAGCAAGGTCAAGGCGCGCGTACTCGACGAACTGTTCTACGTCCACTGGGACTCGTGGCGCGACGACCGCCGTTCGCACGTCTTCATCATGCCCGTCTCCGGCGGCGTCCCCAAGGACCTCACGCCGTACGAATACGAAACACCGACCATCGCGCTGGGGAGCGGCCACGACGTCGCCATCTCACCCGACGGCACAGAGCTCTGCGTGACGGTCAACACCGACGCCAACGCGGCGTGGAGCATCAACAACGACCTCTTCATCGTACCCGCCGGCGGCGGCGAATGGCAGCGCATCACCGACAACCCGGCCAACGACAACCACCCGGTCTACTCACCCGACGGGAAGTACATCGCGTACCGCGCCATGGCGCGCCCGGGCTTCGAGGCCGACCGCTACCGCCTGATGCTCTACGACCGGAAGAACGCAAGGTCGATCGACATCAGCGGCGAACTCGCCGGCGAGCTCGACCGCTCGGTCGGCTCCATCGCGTGGTCTCCCGACAGGAAACACATCTACGTCCTCTGCGCCGACGACGGGTACCACTCGATATACCGCGTCGAAGCGAAGAACGGCAAGGCGAGGAAGCTCACCAGCGAGATGTACACGTCGTCGCTCACCGTGAGTCCCGACGGCAAGCGCCTCGCGTTTCTGCGCCAGAGCGCGACGATGCCCTACGAGGTCTACGTCTCGAAGAACGACGGCGGCGACGCGGTCAACATCACGCGCATCAACGACAAACGCCTCGCCGGCATCGACATGAACCCGCTGGAGGCGTTCTACTTCGAGGGCGCCGGCGGCGACCAGATCCAGGGGTGGCTGTTGAAGCCGCCCGGATTCGACCCCGACCGCAAGTACCCGTTCATCTTCCTCGTCCACGGCGGCCCGCAGGGGGCGTGGGGCGATATTTTCCACTACCGCTGGAACTACCAGATGTTCGCCGCGCCCGGCTACGTCGTCGCCGCGATCAACCCGCGCGGTTCGACGGGCTTCGGCCAGGAGCTCACCGACCAGATCAGCGGCGACTGGGGCGGCAAGGTGTTCGACGACCTGATGATGGGGCTCGACTACGTGCTGGAGACGTACCCGTTCATCGACGACAGGCGGATGGCGACGGCGGGCGCTTCGTACGGCGGCTACATGATGAACTGGTTCGCCGGCCACACCGACCGCTTCAAATGCCTCGTCAACCACGACGGCGTCTACAACCTCGAGAGCATGTACGGCGCCACCGAGGAGCTGTGGTTCCCCGAATGGGAGTTCTACGGTACTCCGTGGAGCAACCCCGACATGTATATGAGATGGTCGCCGCACCGGTTCGCGTCGAAGTTCGGCGAATACAAGACCCCCATGCTCATCGTCCACGGCGCGCTCGATTATCGCGTGCCGCTGGCGGAGGGGATGCAGGCGTTCACCGCGATGCAGCGTCAGGGGGTGCCCTCGAAGTTCCTCTTCTTCCCCGACGAGGGCCACTTCGTGCTCAAGCCCCAGAACGCCCGTCTGTGGTGGGAAACGGTCCACGACTGGATCGCCGTGTGGACCGCCGGCGGCTGATTCCGCGCTCCATCGGAGCAGTGCCGCTGGACTGATTCTTGCAGCGTTCGCGCGCAGAAGGAGGACATCTATGCCCGGATTTCTGCGCGCGAGCGCCTCTATTATAGTGGTGGCGGCCCTGATCGCCGGAACCTTTGTAATTCCGTCAGTTAGCACGACGAACACGGCCCACGTGGAAGCCCTGTGGAACGACTACGTCGTCGCCCAGAAGCGCCTCCAGTTCGATCTGTCCCGGCTGGTGAGTGACGACTCGCCCGATCTACAGGGGGTCGCCGACCTGCAGCGCGACCAGAAGTTCGCCATGATCGAGCTGCGCGACATGAGATTTCAGTACCTCCTCGTATTCGACCCCGACCGGCTCGTCTACAAAGACGGCCTCGACGGGTTCATCGACTTCGAGTGGCCGGATGCCGACAACGAGGCGCTGCGCGACTCGAACCCCGACTACCTCAAGCTCGAACGCTGGACCGAAATGACCGCCAAACGTCTGTCCGGGCACCCCGGGCTGATCGACGTCGATGACCGGCTGATCATGCTCCAGGGCGACGACCGCTACCAGACAATGATCGAACACTACCGGGCGCGCATGAACGACCTCGAGTCGGCCCTCGACAGTATCGCGAAGGCCAAAAGACGGGCCGAGCAGAAAAACCTCCAGAAGGCGCAGACCTTCGAATAGGCCGTCTGCAGCGCCCGCGTGGCCGGCCCGGCAAACTGCTGGCACCCGTACGCGAGTTTCCATTAATATATCCCAATGCTCCCCGTACCCCGGCGTGATTGGCAGGTCGTCGCGACACTCGCCGTGTTGAGCGTCGTCGTGCGCCTGCCCGGCATCTTTGCGCGCGCATTCGACCTGGTGTCGTTCGACGGCACCTACTACATCAACCAGGCGCGGGTTCTCTGGTCGAGCGTCCCCATGCCGGGGGCGTTCCCCGTCGGATACCCGTTCTTCATCTCGCTCGTGCTCCCCGTCGTCGGCGACGGCGTGCGGGCGGCACAGGTCGTATCGCTCCTGGCGTCGTTCGCTTCGCTGCTCGTGATGTACGCGCTGGCGCGGCGCTTCCTCGACCGGCGGCTCGCGTTCTACTGCACGGTGTTTCTTGCCGTCACGCCCTTGTTCGTGCGCCTCTCGATGGAAACATTTTCAGAGTCGATCTACACCCTCTGGCTGCTCCTGGCGCTGTGGATGTACGCGAAGGGACGCGACGCCGCGTCCGGCGCCGCCGCCGGGGTGGCGGTCATCACGCGCCCCGAGATGCTCGGGGTCGCCGGGATACTCGCGCTGTTGCGCATCAGAACGCCGCGACGGGCCGTGCTCTTCGTACTGCCGTTCATCGTGATCTTTTCGTTCAATACACTCAAATTGTACCAGTCGACGGGCAATTTCGTGGCGCTCCCCAAGGGCGACGCCTTTGGCTCCGGCGCCCAGTCATGGACCGAGCGCGAAGCAACCGTGGAACCGCGCCCGAGCGGTGTGGCCGTGGTGGACGAAGCCGCGGGGATGCGAAGCGTCCCGCGCTCTGATAATTCCGGCGCGGGACCCTCCGCATCCGATATCGCCGTCAACTATGCGAAAAAGCTCCCGCACGAGGTCCTGCTCCTCGCCCGCAACGTCGGTTTCCTCGCGCTGTTGCTCGCCTTTTACGGATTCGCGCGGCGGCCGTCCTGGCTGCTCGCCGCCCTGGCGCCGTTTGTGATCGCGCCGCTCTTCACAATTCGCTCCATCGATCGCTTCCTCCTGCCCTACATACCCGTGGTCCTCCTCTACGCTTTCATCGGCGCCGGGGCGCTGAAGGGCGGGTGGGCGCGCAGGGGCGGTTACGCCGCGTTGATCGTCTCGGCGATCGCCGCGGTTGCGTTCAATTACGGCCAGTTCGTCCGCCCGGTCAACGAGGACCTCGTGGAGATGAAAGAGGCGGGTATCTACCTCCGCGACAACGCCGTCCTCGGCCCCGGCGACGTCGTCGCCGACCGCAAACCTTACGTGGCCTTCTACGCGGGCGCGCGCTACCTCGAAATCCCGTTCGATTCTTACCAGGGTACGATGCAATACCTGCTCGACGAGAACGTCCGCTACCTCTCGCTCCACACACGCATCCTGAAGAGTCTGCGCCCGTTGATGCTCACACTCGTCCTCGACCGCGCCGTTATCCTGGGCGAGCTGCGTTTCGAGCAGATCTGGGGACACAAGGAGGGGCTCCTGCTCTACCGGAAGGTCCTCGACCGTGACCCGCTGACGTGGCGGCTCCTCCACGACCCCGGCGCCGGGCTCGACTCGTCGCCGGCCTGGTCGCCGGGTGGTGGATTCGTCGCCTTCAGCTCGCGGGTGGGCAACCAGCTCGACATCTTCGTGATCCCCGTCGAAGGGGGCGAGGCGCGCGCGATCGTTACGAGCCCCCATCAGGACGACCAGCCGTCGTGGTCACCGCACGGCGAGCGGATCGCATTCTGCTCCAACCGCGACGGCAACTGGAACATCTACATCCTCGATCTCGAGAGCGGCGACGCGCATGCCGTGACGACGCACGAGGCCCGCGACGTCGCGCCGACGTGGATGCGCGACGGCCGCGCGCTGGTGTTCATGTCGGAGCGCTCGGGTGAGCAGGAGCTGTGGAAGATCGACCTGGCGGGTGGAGAGCTGACGCAGCTGACGACGGCCGGGACCAACAATTTTCCCGCCGTTTCGCCGCGCGGCGACATGGTCGCGTGGACGAGCGTCAAACGGGGGCTCAACATGATGCAGCTCTCGACCGGTAACATGATCCAGGTCCGGTCACCGGCCGAGGCAAACTACTTCCCCTCGTGGAGCCCGGACTCGCGCTACCTCGCCGTCACCGGCCGCGACTGGGGGAGCGTCGACATTTACCTCGTCTCCGCCGACGGTAACCGCAGCCTGCTGCTCACCAAGAACGCCGTCCCGGGCGACGACGTGATGATCGACGCGCTGCCGTCGTGGAGCCCCGACGGCAACTCGCTCGCGCTGATCTCGAACAAGGACGGCACGCAGGCGCTGTGGGTGGTCGAGGGTCTCGACGTCTACAAGAAACGCCTCGACACACGCACGCCCATAATCACCTTCGAACTCGAAGACGACTAGAATTCGCGCTGTGCAGCCCGTCGCGGGTCCTGTCACCAAACTGGCAAGTTTCTTACCGCCATAATGGCGGTAAGAATCCTTGCACTTCTTATGGTCAGGAAACCTCACTTCGCGGCCGGCGCCCGTTCCGCGATAGACCCCGTAGCCCGCCAGGTCGGCTTCCTGGCCTGGCTTCCAGACTCAGCGCGGACGCCGTCGGGCTGCGAGAAGCGTCCCACCGAGCTATAATATTTTCGCCTCTTACCAGTTATTGAATATAGCCGAGGCTCTTGAGTTTCTTCTCGAGGGATTCGCGTTCGTCGGCGCTCATGATCGCCTCGCGGGGAATGTCGCGGTAGCCGCGGTTGACGAACAGCGGACGCGCGCCGACGTAGTCGCTCTTCAGCATGTCGAACATCACGGACCCGTCCATGTCCGGCGCCACCGGCAGCCCCGCCGCGTAGAGCAGCGTCGGGCCGACACTTTCGATGGCCTTCATACCCCCGTCGTACCCCGCGCGCGCGTTGTCTCCCCACACGAGCAGGATCCCGTCGCGGATGTGCCACCACTGGTCGGTACCCTTCGCCTCGCGGATCAGCCGGTTGTGCGGCTTCATGATATTCCAGTAGTCGATCACATAGTCAGCGCCGGCGCCTTCGACCCACATGTGGGGGTCGTCCTCGTCCGTGCGGTTGTCGAGGCGGTGGAACACCGCCGGGAAGGCCCGGCCCTCGCGCGAGCGCAGCGCGGCGCCCGCTTCGGTGATGTAGGTGACGAGAAAGTCGTACGGGTCGGCGCCCGCCGGGACGTCGATCCCGCGGGCCGACAGGTCTTCGCGCGTCACCTTGTCGCGGTTGAAGTAGACCTGCCACAGATTGTGGAACGCGATCGTGTTGTCGTAGTCCACTTCGCCCTCCGACTTCCACTCGAGCAGCTTCAGGCGGGTGAAGAACTGGTTCAGGTCGATCGCGTAGTCGAACTCGCCATTGCCGTGGTCCGACGCCACGACGAGGGTGCCGCCCGGCGGCAACGCGTCCATCATGGTGCCGATCGCGCGGTCGATCGTCTCGTACACCTCCGCGGCCACGTCGTCGAAGCCGACCAGGTGGTGGATGTTGTCCG
>CBDVDJ010000045.1:0-10579 GCA_965372695.1 uncultured bacterium | reverse complement strand
CTCGATCGCGTGGCTGCCGAAGGTGGTGAACCCGTATGCGCAGAGGTAGCATCGGTGTCATCACACGCGCACTGTTGCTGGCGATGGCTGCCTCCGCGGCATGCGCGTCGGTGGCGGCCGCGTTCGACCTGCCGGCCGATTCGCTCCTGCGCGTCGGCGGGCGCTTCGAGTACCGGATAGAGACGGCCCGGCAGGCGGGGCCGTTTCCGTGGAACTATTCTTCGCGCTCTGTTGTCGACCGCTCGCGCCTTATGCTCGACCTCTTTTCCGGCCGCGAGCGCTACGGCTGGCTCTACCTCAAGGGCGCCGCCGAGTGGAGTGCCGCGCGCCCGAGCGGCGAGATCGACTTTTCTTTCGTGCAGGGCGACTACTACTGGCGGCTCATCCGGCAGCGGAGCGAGTTCGGTGTGCGCCTGTTCGCCAACGAACGGCGTTACTTCACGCACGAACTCTCGACGCCGCTCCTCGAGGACGACGTGGTGACTTCGTTCGATGACCAGTTCGGAATCCGCCACAACGGGAGCGCGGGCAACGCGGCGTGGACGGCGCTCGGCGCCGTGCTCGGCGACGACTGGAGCCGGGCCGACAAGTTCTATTTTCTGAGAGGCGGGTGGTTTGGCCGTTACGCGCAGGCGTCGGCCGCTTACACCAATAGTGCCCCCGCCCCCGACACGCTCGACCACCACGCCATCATCAAGGGTGAGTTGTCCGCTTCGTACCGTCAGTTCGGCGCGGTGGTGTCGTACGCGCTCTCGGGTTTCGACCAGGACGGGTTTTACATCCCGTCGGGGGACGGCACCGGCGGCGGGTCCTGGCCGTATCCGGATGGCGCCGCTCCGGGCGGTAACGAGAACGCAGCGATGTTCGCCGAACTGCGGGTGCGGCGGCTGCCGGTGGCCGGCACCGGTCTCTGGAGCCTCGTCTACCAGCACCGGGAAAACGGCGACGCGTGGGTCGACCGGTTGGGGGGACAGCCGGCTGGCGCAAAAGAGCGGCTCCTCGGCCTCTACTACGCGGCGCTCAAAAAGGCGATCGACGTTCGCCTCGAGTATATCGGCAGGGACCGGACCCGTTTCGACGACAAGAGCGCCGAGCGGTTCGAGGGGATGGCGCGCGCCCAGCTCGTGAACGGCGCCGAGACGTATCTGCGCGGCGGGTACGGCGAGTACCGGGACGAAACCGGCCGCACTGCCGAGAGCGGATTCGTCCACGGTGCCTGGCGACGGAACGGCCGCAAGATCACGAGCGGCGTGCACGTCATGGTGCTGGATCGGACGAACGCGGAGATGGAGGAGCGGTTCGGCGTGGAGGCGCGGTTCAACTTTACCGCGTCGGTGTCAATCTATGGCCGGCTGATCGCGAGCCAGCAGGTGGCGAGCCGCGACGCCGTATTTCTCCGCCTCGACATGCGGCCGACCGAATGGATGTTCGCCGCCGTCGGGTACGGGCGCTACTACATCGGCGACGAACCCTACATGCTCGAAGACCCCGACATCGGCCGCCGCGGCGAGACCGAATCGGTCTGGTTCATACGGGTGCGGGGGGATTTCTAGGATGCGGCGCACGCGTATGCATATGATGGCCGTCCTTCTGGTTTCCGCGGCGATTACCGCGGCGCTCGCCGCCGACGCGGCGGCCGGGGTCCGCGTGCTCGACGACGAGGTGTACTTCACGATCACCGCGCCCGGGGCGGAGGCCGTCTACCTCGTCGGCGACTTCAACAACTGGAACGCCACCATGGAAAAGATGGAGCGCACGGGTGACGCCTTCGAGATCTCGCTCTATCTCGTCGAGGGGTCCTACCGGTACAAGTTTGTCGTGGACGGGCGGTGGATCGTCGACCCCGAAAATCCCGGCGACCCGACCCGGGGGTCGCCGCTCGTACTCGTCGAGAAACCCGCCGGGTTGATGCTGCTGACGGTGGACCCCGAAGAGGAGAAGGCGGTGCCATCGCTGTCGCCGTGGTTCCGCTACATCAGCCAGCTGAGGTGGAACCCGCCGGGCGAGGACGACTTCGACGACTGGCACCTGGCCAACCTCGGTCTCTCCATACAGCGCGAACACCTCCGCGGCATGGCGCTCCTGCAGGCGACGAGCGACACGTGGAACGCCTCCGGCGAGCCCCGCCACTACGTCGCCTTCGACCGCGGGTTCGTCGGCACCGACGTCGGGGGGCTCGACCTCGACGCATTCACCGACCACAGCTCGGTGTGGACGTCGCAGGACCCCGTCTCCGTCGTCGGTAACGTCGGTGTGTTCGACTACAACGCCGGCTACAACCGCAACGGCGTTTCGTTCGACTACCGTTTCTCCGAGCCGATTCATTTCAAGGGCTTTTACGCCGACGACATGGGAGAACTCCCCGGCCGGCAGGCGGCAATCTGGTCCGGCGGGATACTCGCCGCGTCGTCGGGCGCCGACACAATTGCGTACGAGTACGACACCAGTACCGCCGATTCCGACGTGATCGGGCTCGAGCTGTCCATCGCTTCGAGTGGCTACCAGGGCGGCATCGTCGGGCGGTACAACTACGGGATGTATCCCGGCACGATGGCGGACGTCTCGATCGCCGACAGCGCGGCGATCGTGTACAACACGCGGCGTAACACGGGCGTTTCTTTCGCCTGGCTCCGGATCTCGAAGCTCTTCGGCCTCGGTGTGTCGGCGGGATACGGGCGCGGAAGGGCCGACGTCCACCAGCTCACCCGCGAAGAGCAGGCGGTCTACCCCCCGCGGATTCTCGCGGCGACCCAGCTCTCGAGCCCGGACGACACACAAATTGAGTTCGAGACCAGCGACCGGTTCTACGCGGCGCTCGACTACGCGCGGGGGGCGGCGAAGGCCAGGGTGGACTGGGACCGGGTGACGTTCGACTTCGACGGAGGCGTGTATCAGCCCTCGGAAGCGACCGTCGACCGCGTTCATTTTGATTTCGACTGGAGGGAGAGTGAGTGGTCGGCCGGTCTTCGGCTCGACTACATCCGCCAGGACTACGGGAACACGCCGGAGGAACTCCAGGTCGATTCGCCGCTGTTGAACATGTGGCTCGACTGGCGTGACGAGTTCGACGTCGCCGACATCGTCGGGCTCGGCGCCGCGTCCTGGACCGACCTGGTCGTTACCGGGGAGTGGGCCCCCGGGTGGGGAAGCGCCGATGCCGACACGCTGGCCTCGTACCGGCCGCGGACCTGGCCGGGTACGGAAGACTGGGTGCCGCCGTTGTTGCGCTTCGAGGCCGGGACGACGGCCGACGGGTTTTTCGACTCGCTCGGGTACACGAGGGCGCGGTTGACGCTCACGTACCTGTTCGCCGGGCGGTGGTACGCGATGGCCGACGGGCGCGCCGCGGCGTACGATATCGAGGAGTGGGGGGCGGCGACCACGTACCTGTCCGGTTATGTCGAGGCCGGGTTTCTCTACCGCTGGTTCAACGTAAACCTCGGCTGGGGCTTCGACCCCGTCATCTTCGACCCCGTGGTGAGTGACTACATGGATATCGGGCGCACGCGGGTGCTCCGCCATTCGCTCGCCGGCGGTGTGAGCCGCGACCGGGCGGCCGACATCGGACGCAGTCTCCTCGAGTTCGAAAAGCTCCTGCAGAATGTCCAGACGATAAAGCTTGAAGTAGTCGTGTATTTTTAATTAGCTTGAAGAAGTGGGATCCATGCGCGCAAGAATCTCCCGAACCCCGGCCGCCGCTCTGATGGCGCTGTCAGCCGTGTTGATCTGTGCCGCGCCGGGGTGCTCGAAGTTCGCGTCGCGGACCGCGGCGCCCGGGCCCGTCATGAAGCCCGACGGGGTGGAATTCCGCTACTACGCGCCCGGCGCCAGCCGCGTCCAGCTCGCCGGCAACTGGCCCGAGAACAACTGGGCCAAAGGTGACGGGAGCGTCGGCGAGGCCGACATCGGTCTTATGACCGTAGACAGTAACGGCATGTGGGAAATCGTGGTACCCCTCGACGCCGGACGCTTTTATTACCTGTTCTGGGTCGACGACAACCGCTGGCACACCGACCCCGGTAACCCCCAGGAGGTCGAGTTCGGCCCGCACGGAAGGTCCTCGTTGCTCGTCGTGTTTCTGCAGGGGGAAAAACTGGAGCTCCACTGAATATGAAAACGTCGAAAGTGATAATTTGTGTCGTGGCCGTGGCGCTGGCCGCCGTCATGGCCGGATGCGGCAGTGGCGGCAGACGGACGCCCCTCGAACGGGAAGTGAGCCCCGAGATCGTCGAGGGTGGCGCCATGTTCCGCTACGTCAACACCGACGCGAAGCGCGTGTATATCGTCGGCGACTTCAATAACTGGTCGCCCAACGCCGACCCCATGAAAGACCTCAACGACGACGGCCACTGGTCGTTGTTCTATCCCCTGCGGCCCGGCACCTATCAGTACAAGTTCGTCGTCGACGGCCGCTGGATCCCCGACCCCCGCAACCAGGACAGCGAGCCCGACGGATTCGACGGAATCAACTCCATCGTCAAAGTTCCCGACGTCGTCTCCTTCAGGTAGACGCATTTCGAGACGAAGTGTCGTAACATGCTTGCATTAAGCAAGTTGCGGGCTGTCGCGCGTCCCCGACCGCCAAAGGACAACAAGGTAGAATCGGAGATATCTCGCGGGTCAACCAACACTCTTAATTGCTTTTTTCACAATTAGTTGGTAAAATTCCCTCAGGAATCGAGCCATCACCCCGGGTTTGACACCCCTGAATCACACCCGTAGTTCTGTAAGTATCTAAATGACATGTGAATAGTTGATGAGCGCCCGCCCGGGGCACACCTCTTGCTGATCTAATTGAGGTTCCTCCGGTTCATTATACCGGACTTCTCCCGGTAGTGTCGCCGTCACCGTTACATCAGGGTTTTACAAGTTGTACAAAAGCGTCGTATTAATTCTCCTCCTCACCGTCGCCGCCACCATGGCCCCGGCCGATGCCGTCGCACAGCTTCCGGGGACTGGCAAAGGCGATATCACCGGCTCGGGCGGTTTGTATTCCGCCTCCGTCCCCGTCAACACGTCCCACAAGTGGTTCTTCAGACTGGTCGCGACCGACCCGTTCTCGAACGGCGTTATCCACTTCGAGATCCCCGCCGGCTGGACGCAACCCCAGGATTCGCAGCCAACTGCGGCCGGATACGTGGGACTGTTCGTGTCCAACGACGCCTTCGCCATCGTAAATCCGGTGATTATGTCGGTCAACGGTCAGACGGTGGAGGTGAGGGTCGATTCCATCCCGTTCGATGTGGGGGTTTCGCTCATTTATGGGGACGACGGTGGTGTCAATCCCGGTGCTCTGGCGACGTCGCCGCCGACGCCGAGGACCTCGACATTCCGGATTTACACGCACCCCACCGACCCGCTCGGAGTGCCGGAAGAGATCACCGAGGGCTTCGGATCGCCGTCGATCGTCGTCACGCCCGATGTGCCCGTCGAGCTGGTGATCACGCCTCACGACGCCACAGTGGACGCCGGCGTGGCGGTGACCTACGCGGTTGTCATGAGGGACGTCTACGGCAACCGCGCGTGGCTCGATGCGGCGACTAGTTTCGACCTCGTGGCCAGCGAGGGCCTCTTCTACGACAGTTATCCGGGGCCCGTGATTACAAACGTTCTCGTACCCGCCTTCGTCGACTCGTTTGTTTTCGACTATCAAACCGACGTCGCCAGTATCGATTTTCCTCATACGATCAACGTGTCCAACGCAGGTCTGTCCTTGTCCGAGGCCACGACGATCACGGTCAACGCACTGCCCGACATAGAGCAGATCGTTTTCACTGCGGGACCATACGCTTTCACGACGGTTTCGGAGGGCGGGCCGTACACAATCGAAACGCAGGACAGTCTGGGGAACGCTCTCCCCGTCACCGCCAACCAGCAGATCGACCTGACCTCGACGTCGGGGGGTGGGTCGTTTTCGACGCAAAGTGACCAGAACTTCACGCCTGTATTATTCGTCACGATTCCCAACGGACAGAGTTCCGTAACATTCTATTACCGCGACACGGAGAAGGGATCGCCGACAATCACCGCCACGGCCGCCGGCCAGCCGACGTGGCTGGCGGGGACTCAGCTCCAGGTGGTCGACCCAGGGCCGCCGGCGCGGTTCGACATTATTCCGGCAGACGCCACCGTCGACGCAGGGGTGTTCACCCAGTACACCGCCACCGTCGTAGATCTCCATGACAACGTCACGCCGCTGACCGAGGGCAAGACGGTCCTCCTGCAGCCCCCGGTCGGGGATTTTTATGACCCGGGCGATCACGGCACGATAAAGAACAGTTTCGACATGGCGCTGGGCGACACGGCGTTCGTCGCCGACCACTACAGCGAGACGGCCGGCGATGGTTTTGTCGTCATGCTCACCGACGACTTTCGCCTCTTCGGCGCGACCAACCTCACCGTAAACGCCGGTCTGCCCGACGCAGGCGCCTCGACCGTTGACGCGACGACGAACATCACCGCCAGCGGCATTGATTCGAGCGTCGTCACCGTGACGGTTCGTGACGAGTTCGGCAATCCGATTGCGGGCGTGACGGTCGACATTTCCGCCTCGGGCGGCGCCAATGCGATCGACCCGCTGGCGGCAACCGACCTCAACGGCGAAGCGACGGGGTATGTGACCCATACGTCGGCCGAAATCGTGGTCGTAACGGCAGAGGCCGATGGGCTGCTCATCACCGACTCGGCGCAGGTTCTTTTCGTTCCCGGCGGCGTCGATCCCGACAGCAGCCTGATCGCGGCCAATTCGCCGGTGACGGCGGACGGCGCCGCGGTGAGCATAATTAACGTGGTCGCCCGGGACGCGCAGAACAACCCCATCCCTGACGCCACCGTCACACTTTCGATCGAGCCGCCGGGCAGCGGCGCGATTCTCACCCAGCCGCCGGCGCTGACCGACGCCCTTGGGCTCGCCAGCGGCACGCTGACCAGCACCGCCGCCGGCGATCGCGTGGTCAAGGCGGTAATTAATGGCACCGCTGTGGCCGATTCGTTCACGGTGACATTCGTACCGGGACTGATCAGTACAACAGTTTCGACGGTTGAGGCGACGTCTCCCGTCGTGGCCAACGGCATTTTATCGAGTACCGTCACAGTGACGGTCACCGACGCGCAGGGAAACCCGATTCAGGGTGAGACCGTCACGCTTTTCGCCACGGGAGGCGCCAACCCGATCTCCCCACTCGTGCTGACAGATGTCAATGGTCAGGTGTCGGGTAACGTCACCCATACGGTGGCGGGGCCGGTGACCGTCACGGCTGTTGCCGGAATTGATACGCTCACCAGCACGGCGTTGGTGACGTTCATTGCGGGCGGTGTCGACGGCGCGCTGAGCACGATCGCCGTGGACCCCGCTTCTCAGTTAGCCAACGGAACGGCGGCGTCGACGATTACGGTGACGGCGCGCGACGCCAACGGCAACCCTGTGGCGGGCCAGTCGGTGACGCTCTCGGTCCTCCCCGGTGGCGCCGGCGTGGTCCTCAACCAGCCCGGCGGAGTGACCGCCCCCAACGGCGAGATCACGGGCACCATATTGAGCACCGAAACGGGCGACCAGGTTGTCAAGGCAACGATCGGTGCCACCGCGGTCACTGACTCGGCGACCGTGGAGTTTGCGCCGGGACCTGTCGACTACTTCGTCTGGTCGGTGCCGGGTGTGGGAACGGCGGGCACGCCCGCCGCCATTACCCTGACGGCCTACGACGCCCAGGACAATGTCAAAACCGACAACTACCAGGGGATCGTCACCCTGACGACGAATGGCGCCGGTACGATCACGTGGGGACCGGGATCCGGCGCAGGGTCGATTAACGGAAACCAGTATACGTTTGCTGCCGCCGACAGCGGTTCGGCGACGATCGCCGTGACCAATACGCGGATGGAAACGTTCCGCCTCACCGCCGCCGACGGGACTGCGACCGGTCTCTCTGATGATATCGTGATCGACCACGCGGCGGCCGCTTCGATACAGGTCGTCGCGGGTGGCGGCCAGACGGCGACCGTCTTCACCGACGTAGCCACGTCACCGCTGATCCGCGTTACCGATGCGTATGGAAACCTGGTCGACGCCGAACCGGTGACATTTCGACTCATCAACCCGGGGACCGGTGCGGAAGTCGACGTCGACACGGGTGGTGGTGGCGCCAATGACAGCACGGGGACGACGGATGTTTCGGGCGAACTCGCCTGCGATCGCTGGCGCATCGCGCAAGCGGCTGGGCCCAACCGCCTGCAAGCCTGGATAGGGGCCGGATTCGTTTACTTCAACGCCCCGGGGACACCCGATCAGGGTGACCATATTGTCATCACGCCTTTCAGTCAGAACGTGACGATCGACGAGCGGCTAAGTGTCACCGCGACGCTCGAGGACCAGTGGAATAACCGCGTGCCCGGCGAACCGGTTGACATCTTTGTCAAGCCCTCGGCAAGCGGTACGCTGGCGAACGATCCGTCGGCGCCGACGTCTGAGACATCGCCAACGTCGAGAGAGGGAACCACCGACGCTAATGGCCAGATCAAGGTCTTTTACGACGCGCCGGCCACGGCTTTGCTGTCAGACAACGTAGACGCCCGGTCGGCTACGGTAGTGGAGGGTGACGTCACCGACGCGGTTTATTCGAGTATTGCCGACGGCGCAACCAATCTGCAGATTACATTTGCTGGCGCCGATTCTGCACGCGCCGGCGAAAGCTTCGAAATGCTCGTCGAAGCGGTCGATACTCCCGGTAACCGCGACCCGGGTATCAACAGCACCGTCACAATCGCGCCCGAAGCTCTGAGTGGACTGGAGTTCAGTCTCGACGCGGGATTTGCTTCGACGATCACCCAGTTCGATCTCGCGAGCGGAGCACGTACGGTCTACGGCCGCGGCGGACCCGTGGGCGACTGGGACATCACAATGGCCACCGGCGGTCTCGGCCCGGCCATCGATCCGATAAAGATCATCGACTCGGATACGATCGACAGTTACTTCGTGTCGACCGTGGCGAGCGTCACGGCCGGAACGAACTTCGATGTCACCATCGAGGCTCGGGATGTATTCGGTAACCGTGTCATGTTGGCGGGCAATACAGTTGACCTCATGGCCGTCGACCCCTTGACGCCCACGACCGAGCTGCCCGGCCTTCTCGTTCCGCAGATTACGCTGACGGGCGGCCGCTTCACCGTGACACAGCAGTACCCGACGGCCGTCGACATGCTTGTTCGCGCACGCGACGCTTCGAGCAACGAAGGTTTCAGCGCCCCGGTCAGCGTGACCACGTCGGCTGCCTACCAGATCGTCTATGTGGCGGGCGACACGACCAACGTCGTCGCCGGAACGAGCCGTGAACTTATCGCCGAGGTCCGCGACAAGTTCGACAACCCGGTCGCCGGCGCCCTGGTCACCTACGTGATCACCACCGGCGGCGGTTCTCTGCCGGCCCAGCCGGTCGTAACCGGCCCGAACGGGCGCGTTGCGGTGACGTTCACGACCGGGCCCGTGGTGGCGGACAACGGCGTCAAGGCCACGATCCTCGACGGTTCGCCCGAGAGCCGCGAGCGGATCAATTTCCTCGTTTCGACAAAAGCCGGCCCGATCGACACGCTCATCGTCGTCGCCGACCGCACCGCGATGACGGCCGGCGAGTCGGTTACGCTCGACATCGCGGCCCTCGACGAGAGCGGAAACCTGGTCGAGCTCGACAACACCACTTTTATCGATTTTACCCCCGGTGGCGCGGCGGTCGTCGCCGATCCGACGGGGCAGCTGACGGGCGGTACATTTACTACCACCGTCTCCGATACGCTCGTCGAGAGTTTCGCCGTCGTCGTCCAGGTCCAGGGGAGCGGCCCTATCGGCGTGAGCCCGCTCATATCGGTCAGCAACGCCGCCGCCTGGGCGATCACACAGGTGACCCCCGACGAAACGGGGATCACCGTCGGTGACACGCGCATCCTCGCCGTCGACGTGCGCGACCAGTACGGCAACGCCGTACCAAACGAATTCGTCCGCTACAGCTTATTGCCCGCGGGTGGCCCCGACGGCACGGCCCGCCTGTCCGACAACGGCATCGCCCAGACCAATGCTTCCGGGCGTGCCACCGACTCGCTCTACACCGCGGTGACAGCCGGCGACAACGTCGTAGACGCCACCATCGGCGCGGGACCCGGCGTGACGTTCAACATGACGACGGTGGCTGATGCTATCGATTACTACACGGTCGATCTGGACGCTGCGCAACAGACGGCCGGTGTCGCGACGACCGTGACCGTGCGGGCGTACGACGCGAGCGATAACCTCGTCGTGGGTGACAGCACCACGCCGGTACAACTGCTTCTTGATCCAGGTGACGGCGCTGCCTGGGGCGACCCGCTCCCGATTACGCTCTCGGCCGGGGTTCTGCAGACGACTTTGATCCTCGACTCGGTCCAGACGGTCAACGTTCGCGCCGAGACAGACGGCTTCCCGTCGACGACGGGCCTCAGCGGGTCGTTGACAATCGTTCCCGACGTTCCCGCGGGTGTCGTGGCGCTCACGCCGACAAACGCGACGATTACGGCCAACGGTATCTCGACAACGACGATCACGAGTGCCGTGATC
>CBDVDJ010000044.1:0-10612 GCA_965372695.1 uncultured bacterium | reverse complement strand
CGCCCGCCCGGCGGGGGCGGGGCCCAAACGACCCCCGCTTCCACCCCGGCGCCCCCCCGGCCGCCGCCCGCGGCGGCGCCAAGTGTGCGGCGGCTCGCTCGCGAACTGGGAGTCGACATCTACCGTGTGCAGGGGACCGGCAAGGGGGGCAAGATCTCGGCATCCGACGTCAAACTCTTCGCCAAGGGCGTCATCACCGCGTCGGCAACCGGCGCGTCGGCAACCGGCACCGCGCCGCCGCCCTCGCTGTCCCGGCCGCTCCCGGATTTCTCGAAGTTCGGTGAGATCGAACGCACGCCGATGTCAAAGGTCCGCCGGTTGACCGCCGATAACCTGACGGCGGCGTGGACGACGGTGCCCCAGGTGACCCAGTTCGACAAGGCCGACGTCACCGAACTGGAGGCGGTGCGCAGGCGGCACGCGAACCGGACCAAAGAGGCCGGCGGCAAGCTCACCATGACGGCCATCCTTCTGAAGGCGTGCGCGGGCGCGCTCAAGAATTTCCCCGACTTCAACGCGAGTGTGGACATGGCGGCGGGCGAAATCGTCCACAAGAAGTACGTCAATATTGGTGTCGCGGTGGACACGGAGAGGGGATTGCTCGTGCCCGTGATCCGCGACGTCGACTGCAAGAACATCATCGAACTCGCCGTCGAGCTGACGGAGATATCTCAGAAGGCCCGCGACAAGAAGATCATGCCCGACCAGCTCGAGGGGGGCAATTTCACGATATCCAACCTGGGCGGAATCGGCGGCACTTATTTCTCGCCGATCGTGTATGCGCCCGAGGTGGCGATCCTGGGCGTGTCGCGCGCCGAGAAGCGGCCGCGCTGGACGGGATCGAATTTCTCGGCGCGGTTGATGATGCCCCTGTCGCTTTCCTATGACCACCGCGTCATAGACGGCGCGCAGGCGGCGAGATTCACCCGCTTCCTGGCCGAGGCGCTGGAAGACCCCGTATTGCTGGCACTGGAAGGATAGACGGATGGCGGAGCACAAAGTACAACTTGCCGTAATCGGCGCGGGACCCGGAGGCTACGCGGCAGCATTCCTCGCCGCCGACCTCGGTATGAGCGTGGCGCTGATCGACAGGGCGCAAAACCCCGGCGGCGTGTGCCTCTACCGTGGGTGCATCCCGTCGAAGGCGCTCCTCCACGTGGCAAAACTCATGAACGAAGTCGAGGACGCGCGGCAGATGGGAGTCGATTACCCGCCTCCCGCCGTCGACCTCGACAAACTCCGCGGCTGGAAGGAAAGCGTGGTCGAGCGGTTGACCGGCGGACTCGGCCAACTCTCGAAGCGCCGCAAAATCCAATACGTTCAGGGCACCGCGACCGTTCGCGACGCCCACACGGTTGATGTCGTCACCGGGGACGGCACGAGCGAAGCGATATCGTTCGATCACGCGATCGTTGCCACCGGTTCGCGACCGGCCGAAATTCCCGCGCTCGCCCTGGAGTCTCCGCGTGTGCTCGATTCGACGTCGGCGCTCGACATCGAGTCCGTGCCGGATTCGCTCCTCGTCATCGGAGGCGGTTACATCGGCCTCGAGCTGGGGAGCATTTACGCCGCGCTGGGAACGAAGGTGACCGTCGTCGAAATGCTTCCGGGCATCCTGCCGGGCGCCGACCGCGACCTGGTCAACGTGATGGCGAAGCGGATCAACGCGAAGTTCGATGCGGTCAAGGTCAATACTACCGTGGCAAAAATGGCGGAGACGGACGCCGGGATCGCCGTGACCATGGAGGGCGATGGCGCCGGCGAGGCGGTGTTCGACAAAGTGCTCGTTTCCGTCGGGCGCCATCCGAATACCGACGGTATCGGTCTCGAGAACATCAAAGCCGTGATAAACGACCGCGGATTCATCGAAGTCGACGCGCAGCTGCGAACGGCCGAGCCCTCGATATTCGCCATCGGCGATGTCGCAGGCGAGCCGATGCTCGCGCACAAGGCGTCCCACGAGGGCCGCACGGCGGTCGAGGCGATCGCCGGGCACAAGGTTGCCTTCGAGCCCAACGCAATACCCGCCGTGATCTTCACCGACCCCGAGATCGCGTGGGCCGGTTTGACCGCCACCGAAGCGAAGGAAAAGGGAATCGAAGTAGAAGTCGCGAAGTTTCCGTGGGCCGCTTCGGGGCGCGCCCTTACGCTCGAGCGGACCGACGGGTTGACCAAGCTGGTTCTCGAGCCCGGGACCGGCAGAATACTCGGCGTGGGCATCGTCGGCACGGGCGCCGGCGACATGATCGCCGAGGGCGTGCTCGCCATCGAGATGGGCGCCAACGCCACCGACCTCAAACTCACCATCCACCCCCATCCCACGTTGTCCGAGACGGTCATGGAGGCCGCCGAGGTCTTCTTCGGCCAGAGCACCCACGTCCACCGCCCCCGCCGTCGGTGACGGGCAGCGTCGCGCTTTTTACAATTCGTCGATCAATCGAACAGGCGGGTCGCCTCTTCCTGGGTAAGTACCCAGAACGTGTAGACGGCCAGCGCGGTGCCGAAGGGAACGTTCAGCACGTTCATAGCGCCGACGACCAGTGTGAGAAATCGACTCCAGCCGCGGCGTTTGAACAGGCCGTAAGAGGCGAAGAGACCGGGAATGGACAAGACGAAGACGAGTGCCGCGACCGCCGTTCCCACGGTCGACGTGATGAAAATCGCTTCTTCGTCTCCCGACAGCAGACCGCCGCCGACAATCGCGGTGAACACGATCGCCGCGGTCAGCACACCGATCAGGCTCAGGGCGAGGTAGCAGCTGGCGAGCAGGGTCACGTGCTTGTCCATGGGGTTGACAGCGTTTCCCGTGTTTTCGTTCATGTTCTGTGGGCCTTTCGCAGGATTTTCCGGATGTACATCCGGAGGTACAGCTCTCCGACGGCTTTATTCACAAATCGAGTTATATCGTTCTGATCTCCAGTCTACGCAGGCGTTTCACCGAGGTTACACGGGTCGGTCGGTTCCCCGGGTTCCGGAACGGACCCCGTTGCGCCTCCAATGGCCTCACCGCGCCGTAACTTGGTCTGTTTTATTCTGGTACGATAATTGCGATTTCCCCGGCGGACGTCAAAGCGGGGCAGGAGGCCGAACCTCAAAACTCCGGGATGAATGCGATTCCGGCCCCGCGACCGGGCCACGAGCCCGCAACAAAAAGGGACGTTGGGTAATGAGAAGGAACAACAAGGAAATATTGTACATCGGCCGAGGCGCCCTGACCGGCCTCCGGCGCGCCGCGCGCCGCCTGGTCCGTGCGACCCGGTTTCTCAAATTCGCCCGCCCTGTTTTGCAAAGTGGTTCCCTCCGTCGGGCGGGATTCACGCTCATTGAAATGGCGTTCGCCTGCGAGGTAATCATGCTCCTCACGCTGATCGGGTTCAACGAGACCCGGAGGGTGAGGGAACACGCCCGCGTGGCTGCCTGCCTCGGGTACCAGGCGTCCGTCCAGCGAGCCCTCTGGGGCGATTACGCCCTGACCGGGGACTTCCCCGACAACCTCGCTGCCGCGTTGGATCAGATGCCTACCTGTTCTCTCGGCAACGACTTCAGTTACAGGGGCGGTATGGTGGATGGGCTATTCGGCTCGTATTATCTCCGCTGTGACCACGATCACTCCTATGTGGGCGTGCTGTTCATCGACAGCGGGGCCTATCTCTCCTCCAAGCCGATCTACAACCTCGCTACGGCCCGCGGCAACATCTGACCCCCCCCGGGGGCGGATTCCGCTTGCGATAATTGTATAACCCGCTATAATGTATGGCGTTGTAGAATTGCGCCACCTTCGGCCTGATTCCTCCGGCCCGGCCCGGTCGAATAACCGCACACCGTTCGTGTATTCGACACGTGCAAGCGGCGCAAAACGCCCGGTTTAATCAGATTTCCGGGGAACCCGGCCGGGTGATTTCTCGTACATGTGAATATTACTGCTACCCCCCAAACCGGAGGAGAATCCCTATGTCTATGTTTGCGAAGGCGCAATGCGCCCGCCCGGGCTATATAATGGTTGCCGTTGTGGTAGCGGCGGCCTTCCTGTTGTCAATAATTGCCCTGCCGGCGCAAGCCGGAGAGTGGGCGGGCAAGGTCGAGACGGTCAAGGGCGTTAAATACGTCAGGAATCCGGCCCAGCCGATGCAGGGGCCGACGACGGTCAAGATGGAAGCCCTGTGGGAACTGGGCGGGGACACCGACGACGAGGACGAGTTCTTCGGCGTGATCTCCGACATCGGGATCGACGAGCACGGCAACGTCTACCTGCTCGACGCCCAGTTGTTGGAAGTCAAGATCTTCACAGCCGAGGGCGAGTACGTGAGGACGATCGGACGCGAGGGTGAAGGCCCCGGTGAGTTCCGACGGCCGGCCCGTATGTTCTTCACCGAGGACGGCAACATCGGGGTCATGCAGACCATTCCCGCGAAAATCGTGCTGTTGACCCCGGAGGGCGAACCGGTGGGTGAACATCCGCTGCCCGAGCCCGAAGACGGCGGGTATCAGCTTCTCACCAGCGGTCAGGCCAGCAAGGGCCAGCTCGTGCTCGCCATGGCGAGAACGAAACTCGCCGAAGACCAGAGCAGCTGGGCGCGCACGGACTTTCTCACACGCATCGACTCGGAAGGCAACCAGCTGGCGGAGTACTGCACCAAGACGTCGACGATCAACTTCGCCGACGCCGTGCTGAATTTCGCCGAATGGGACACGTTCGAGCGCCGCTGGGTGGTTGCGCCCGACGGCAAGGTATACGCGTGCGAATCCTACGCGGACTATGAAATCACGGTGTTCAACGCCGACGGCTCGATCGACAAGAAGATCACCCGCGACTACAAGCACCGCGCCAGCACGGCGGAGGAAAAAGAGTTCCTCGAAAAGATGATGGAGCACTTCGCCCAGTCGATTCCCAATTGCCGCGTCGAGATCGAGGACAACGTCAAGGATATCGAGACGTTCGCTATCCGCGACGACGGTTCGATCTGGGTCATGACGTCCGATGGCAGTCATGACTATCCCGACGGAACGGTAGGCGTGTTCGACGTGTACAACAAGGACGGCCAGTTCGTCAGGGCAGTGACGCTCGAGGGTGACGGCGACGCCCAGGACGACTACTATCTCTTCGTCAAGGACCGCTTCTACGTCGTGACCGACTTTCTGCAAGCGGCCATGGTGGCGCAGGGGGCGACCGGCCTCTACGACGAGGACGAAGAAGCCGAGCCGATGGCGGTACGTTGTTACAAGCTGGACGGCGACCTTCTGTCCGCCCGCTAGACCCGTAGATGCAATTCATGCGCCGCCCCGCGGCGGCGCGACCCTGGAGGGAGTACCAGTGTTCCGGTTTCAACCCCTGTTCGCCGTACTGGCGACGGTCTCTGTCGCCTTGATTCTCGCTGCGTGCGGGAGCGATAACCAGGCCGCCGAAAATGCCGATGGCGACAGCACCTCGATTGCTTCTGCCGGTGGGTCGATGGAGTCCGACGGCGAAAACTTCGGTCAGGGCGATGAAGAAAAAGAAAAGCCCAAAGAGAAGAAGAAGAAAAAGAAGGAAAGGTCCACGAGTGTCCAGGCGTCTCTCGTATTCAGCGGCGACCTGGTCAAGCCCGTCATTGCCGAAGGAACCATCCGGGCCCGGCATTCGGCGGAGATCCGCGCCGAAATCACCGGCAAGATTACGCGCGTCTACGCCGACGAAGGGGCGATGCTGCGCAAAGGGCAGCTGATCGCCAGGATTGACGACCGCGAGTACAGGGTCGCGGCCGAGGAGGCCAGGGCAAACTACCTGCAGGCGCTCAGCCTGCTGGCGATCGAACAGGACGACATCGCCGTACAGGAAATGACGCAGGAAGATCGCGACGAACTGGCCGACCTCGAGCGCAAGGAGCGAACGGGAGAGATCACGCGCCAGCAACGCCTCGCTCGTGAGATAGAAATGGACGTCCAGGCGCTCAAGGACGGCAAGTTCCGGATCGAGATCGCCGCGGCGAGGAGCGGCGTGTCCCAGGCGCGTACCGCCCTCGAGCGGGCCCGCCTCAACCTGGAACGCACCGAAATCAGGGCGCCGTTCCACGGCGTGATCACCGGGCTGGCCCTGAGTCCAGGCGAGCAGGTGACGACCAACGAGACCCTTTGCACCGTCGTCGACAACGTTAACATCGAGGCCGAGGTTGGCGTACTCGAAGCCGATCTGGCTCATGTCGCCGTCGGCAAGGTCGTATTGCTGGCCGTCCCCGCGCTGGGTGAAACGCTGCACGTCCAGGTCGATGTGATCAGCCCGCAGTTCAACAGGGAATCGCGCACCTGCGACGTACTGATCCGGTTGCAGGACAAGAGCGGCCGCATCCGCCCGGGTATGTTTGTCCGTGCCCTGATCGCGGGTCAGACATATCTCGACCGGTTGCTGGTCCCGCGCGAGGCGATTCTCACCCGCGACGACCGGCCGCTGCTGTTCAAGGTGGACGGTGACCGGGCCAAGTGGTTGTACGTCCAGCTCGGTGAGAGCAACGACGACCTGGTCGAGATAACGAAGGTCCTCCAGGGCGGACAGCTGGCTCCGGGCGACAAGGTCGTCGTATCCGACCACCTCACGCTCACGCACGACGCGAAGGTCAAGGTGAAGAAGACGCTGCCAGCCAGGGACCCCTGGGTCGCATTCGGCAGGGATGACGGATGATCCGGCTGGTCATACAGCGCCCCATCGCCGTACTGATGCTATTTATGGCGCTCGTCCTGCTGGGTGCGCTGAGCTTTCAGAAACTCCCCGTCGACCTGCTCCCGTCGATTACCTACCCCCGCCTGACGGTTGCCACCACATACAGGAATATACCGGCGGAGGATCTCGAACGCCTCGTCACCCAGCCGATCGAGGAGGTCGTCACGGCGCTCTCCGGCGTTCGCAAAGTCACGTCCCGCACGCGCGAAGGCGTGTCCATGATCACCGTCGAGTACGAGTGGGGCACGCAGATGGACTTCGCCAATCTCCACCTGCGCGAATCGGTCGACCGGGTCGCCTACCGCGAGGATTTCCCCGAGGACGCCGAGCGTCCCGTAATCCTCCGCTGGGACCCGACGTCGCGTCCGATCAGTATCCTCGGGCTGAAAGGCGACGACCCCGTGTCCGAGCTGACCGAGTTCGCCGAAGAGGTGGTCAAGCCCGCACTGCAACAAGTCAACGGAATCAGCAAGGCCGAGGTGGTCGGCGGGACGATTCGCGAGATCCTCGTCGAGCCCGACCCACGCAAGATGGCAATCTACGGCATCACCATCGAGCAGATCCAGACGGCGCTCTCGCGGAGCAACATCTCGTTTCCAGGGGGCAAGATCAGGCAGGGTCCGCTCCAGATGAGCCTCCGCATCGACGGCGAATTCACCAACCTCGACGAGATCGAACAGACAGACATCGTCCGCCCGGGGCAGTCCGCGGTCCGGATCGGGGATGTGGCTCGTGTCGTCGATACGGTCAAGGAACTCGACGGTGTCACCCTGCTCGGCGGAGAACCGGTGGTGTCGCTGCTCATTTACAAGGAGCCCGAAGCCAATACCATCCTCGTCTCGGACGAGCTCGACGTGGCGCTCAGCGTCCTCAAGGAAGACTATGGGGATTTCGATTACAGCTACGTCTATCGCGACGCCGACTACGTCAAGGCCTCGTTTTCGGGCCTTCTGCAGTCGTTGATCGTCGGCGCCGGACTGGCGTTTCTCGTCCTGTTCTTTTTTCTGCGCGACCTGCGCAGTCCCATCGTCGTCGGTTTGTCGATCCCGGTCTCGATTATCACGACGTTTACCTTGCTCTACTTCGGCAACGTCAAGCTCAACCTGATGAGTCTCGGTGGGCTGTCGCTTGCCGCCGGTATGCTCGTCGACAACGCCATCGTTGTTCTGGAGAACATCAACCGCCACATCGCCCAGAAATTTGGATGGAAGCGTGAAGGGAAGGGCGCCTCGTCGGCCGTCCCCACCGGGATCGACGCCAAAAGGGCCGTTGCCGGGTGCGCCGAGGTGGGCACACGGGAGGTGGCCCGCCCCGTCCTCGCCGCAACACTCACGACGATTGCCGTGTTCTTCCCCGTCGTCTATGTGCCCGGAATCGCGGGCGCGTTCTTTCGCGACCAGGCGCTCACGGTGACATTCTCGCTGATGGTATCCGTGACGGTGGCGCTGCTGCTCCAGCCGATGCTTTCCGCGCGCGTGCTCAAGCCCGCCGACCGTGCCCCGCGCGGTCTGTTCAAACTCTTCGGGGATATTTTCGACCGGTTTCACGCGACATATCACGGTCTGCTCGTGCGCGCCCTGCGGCGCCCGAAACTCATGCTGGGAGCGCTGGCGGTCGGGTTGATCGTGGCCGGGCTGGCAGGGTCGACCGTGGAACGGAGCTTCATGCCACAGCGGAGCGGCGGCGATGTGAAACTCGACATCGAGCTGCCCAACGGCACACCACTCGAGGAGACGACGGCGATGGCGGCGAATCTGTCAAGGTGGATAAACGACGACGACGCCGTCGAAAAAGTATTTACCCAGGTCGGAACCACGGAGCGCAGCGTGGCGGCGCTCAAGGAGTACACGGCGCCCAATACCGCCAAGATGCGAATTATCATGAAGCCGGGGCGGTCGGCCCGCAAAGAGTCGGAACGCCTCCAGGAGGCCGTTGCGGAGCGGCTGCGGAATACCCCGGACGTACGCTATGCGTTTCGCGACGAGGGTGTGGGGCTCTCGGAAATTCTGTCGACGGGAGAGGCGCCGTTCAGCCTCGGCATCGTGTCCGACGACCCGCTGGCGGCCGTCGAGGTCGCCGGTGAGCTGCTCGACCGGTTGGCCGACTCGAAGCGTCTCAAGGACCTCCAGGTCGATCGCGTCATCGGTACGCCCAACGTGGTCGTTCACCTCGATTCCGAGGAAATCCTGCGGGCGGGTCTCGAACCCGACCGGGTCGCCCGCACACTGCGCAACCGGATCGCCGGCGTGGAGGCGACGACGTTCAACGAGGTCGAAAAAAGAATCGATATCGCCGTGCGCTACTCCAGGGAACGGCGGTTGGATCTTGCCGCCGTTCTCAATTCCCACGTGACCCTGCCCGGCGGCGCAACGGTGCCGATCCGCAACTTCGTCAAGCTGGAAGAAGAGCGTCCCGTGCGCGAACTGTCGCGGAACAACCAGCGCCGGATGGTGACGATCTCGGGGGACCTGAGCGGGGCATCGCTCGACGCCGCCTGGGAAGAAGCCGAACGGATTGTCGACGGTATGGACATTCCCCCCGACATCAAGATTGTCCCGGGCGGCGAACGCGACGCAATGGTGAAGAGCTTCCACGATCTTCTGTGGGCGATGGCACTTGCCGTCGTTCTTGTCTACATGATTCTCGCCGCCCAGTTCGAATCGTTCATCGATCCGCTCCTCATCGCGGCGGTACTGCCGATCGGTATCGCGGGCGCGTTCATCACTATCGCGGTGACGGGGAACACGATCAACATTCTGTCCCTGATTGGTATGGTGGCGCTCGTCGGAATTGCCGTAAACGACGCTATCATCAAGATAGATACGATACGCCGCCTGCGATCGGACGGCGTCGCGGGTTACGACGCCATTATCGGGGCCAGCGACCTGCGTCTGCGTCCGATTATCATGACCAGCGTCACCACCATTCTTGCCATGGTCCCGATGGCCATCGGTCTGGGGGGCGGCGAACACCTGCAGCGTCCGCTCGCTCTCACGATCATCGGCGGTCTGTTTCTCACCACGCTGTTGACGCTCTATTACACGCCGATCATGTATATGGTCGCGCACAAGATCAAGAGGCCGGTATCATGACGCGGTTCTTCGTCCGGCATCCGGTGACCACGTGGATGATCTTCGCGATGTTCGTCGTGCTGGGGATCTATTCGCTGCCCCGGCTCCAGGTGGAAGCCATGCCCGAAGTCGACCTGCCGACCCTTTCCGTTCAGACTCGCTGGAATGGCGCCTCGCCGCAGGCCGTCCAGCGTTCGATCACGATTCCCATCGAGGAAGCGGCGCGGAACGTCCACGGCGTCGAGGAAATCGAATCCCGGAGTTCGCCGGCGTATTCGAGTGTGACGGTGAAATTCCGCCGTAGCGTCGACCTGGATTTCGCACGACTCGACCTCAACGAACAACTCGGGTCGGTCCGGCGTAATCTGCCGCTCGGTGCCGGCCAGCCGAATATCATCGCATATGTCCCCGAGGAGTTCAGAACCGAAGATTTCTTCACGTTCAGCCTGGAGTCGGAACTCGGACCCAACGAGCTCCGCGATCTGACGGAACGCTGGGTGGTGCCGCAACTGCTCGCCCTCGAGGGCGTCGCAGACGCCTCCGTGATGGGTGGAGCGAATCCGCTGCTGAAAATCGTACTCGACCGCCGCAAGCTGGAACTGTACTCGATCACGGCCGGCGAGGTGTTCGCGGCGATCGACCGGCTCGACGATTTTACCGGCGCCGGCACGATAAGACAGAGGGGGATGGAAAAGCTCGTCGCCCTGCGCGAGCCCGTCGACGTCGGCAAGCTGAGGAAAGCCGTCGTCGCCCGTCGTGGCGGCCAGACGTTCCGGCTGAGCATGGTGGGAGAGGTCCGACAGGACTACGAGGATCCCGTCTGGTTTCCCCGCGCCAACGGCCACACGGT
>CBDVDJ010000043.1:0-10771 GCA_965372695.1 uncultured bacterium | reverse complement strand
TTCCTGTAGAGCGACCGGAAGGTATACGCGGCGGCGGCGGCGATAATAATGATAACGAAAATGAATTCCAATTCCCTACCCTCCCAGTCCTGATATCCGGATTCCAACCTGGTAGACGATGGTCGTCAGAATGAACGCGAGCACCGTCAGTCCCCAGAATTGAAACATCGCCCAACTCCACGAGTTACTTTCGCGGCGTGTGATCGCAACCGTGGCCATGCACGGAGAACTGATCAGGGCGAAGAGCATGATACAGAACGCCACCAGCGGCGAGTACGCGTCACGCAACTTGTCGCGCAGTGTCCGCGACTCCTCGTCTACATCGCCCAGCGAATACACGATCCCCATTTGCGCGACGAAGACTTCCTTGGCGGCAAACGCGCCGATCAGCGCCGTGCCGATCTTCCAGTCAAACCCCATCAGCCCGACGACCGGCTCCATGCCGCGTCCAATATGCCCGGCGACGGAATGGTCCATCTGCTGCTGCGCCGCCACCGCGGGGTCGGAATCGAGCTGGTCCGGGTCCATCCGCGGAAAGCTGGAAAGCGCCCACAATACGATCGAAACCCCCAGGATCATCGTACCCGCCTTGCGCAGGAACAGACGGGAGCGCTCCCACATCTGAAAAAAGGCAGCCTTGAAGGTCGGCATCTTGTACGGGGGCAGTTCCATGAGAAAAGGCGACGTCTCGCCCTTGAATACAGCCGTTCTCAATAGCTTGGCGCTCAGAACGGCGAGGCAGATGCCGATAATATAGATAAACCACAGCATGGGCGCGTTCCACTGTTTGGGAAAAAACGCCGGTATGATGAGCAGGTAGATGGGCAGACGAGCGCTGCAGCTGATCAGCGGTATGACGAACATCGTCACGAGCCGGTCGCGCCGGTTGTCGAGCGTTCGCGTCGCCATGATGGCGGGCACCGAACAACCGAACCCGATCAGCATGGGTATGAAGCTCTTGCCGTGAAGGCCGATCTTGTTCATCAGCCGATCCATAATGAAGGCGGCGCGGGCCATGTAACCGGAACTCTCCAGCAGACTGATCGCCATAAAGAGCAACAAAATATTCGGCAGAAAAACGATGACGCCGCCGACGCCGCCGATAGCTCCGTCTATGAGGAGCGAGCGGAGCATGCTGTCGGATCCGGGGACCCACCAGCCGTTCACCACCCGCCCGAGCCACTCGAATCCCGTCTCGATCAGGTCCATCACCGGCGCGCCGAGCTTGAAGGTGAGCTCGAACACCAGATACATCAACATCAGGAAGATCGGAATTCCCAGAATTCTGTGGGTGACAACGCTGTCGATTCGGTCGGTCTTCGTCTTCCGTTCGAGGGGCGGCCCCTTGACCGCGTCGCGGCAGATCGCCGAAATCAGATTGTATCGCCCCTCTGCAATCACCATCTCCGGCGAATCGCCGTAGAGTTGTTCGATGTGAACCGCGCTCTTGTGCGCCAGTTCGACGACGCCGGCATTCCGGATCTTCTTCATGACTTCTTCGTCGCGCTCGAGGAGCTTCAGAGAGAGCCACCGTCGCTGCACGGTGCTGAATTCGTCGCCGTTGACTCCGATCATCTCCGTGATCTTGTCGATCTCGTGCTCGATATCGCGGCCATAGTTGACCGGGACGTTCCGGAAGCCGTTGCTGCCGGTGGCCACGTGGACCGTCGCATCGAGGAGCTCGTTGATGCCGAACTCCTTGTGCCCGATGGTCGGGACAATTGGCGCCCCCAGACGCCGTGACATCCTCTCGATGTCGATCTTGTAGCCGCGTGACCGGGCTACGTCGATCATGTTGAAACAGAGAACGAGGGGTACACCCAGTTCCTTGAGCTGAATCGCCAGGTAGAGGTTTCGCTCGAGGTTGGAGGCGTCGATGACGGCGATGACGGCGTCGGGCTTCTCGAAAAACAGGTAGTTGCGGGCGACGACTTCCTCGTCGGAGTGCGGGGTGAGGCTGTAGATGCCGGGCAGATCGACGATGTGGATCTCGTGCTCGCCCCAGCGGCAGATGCCCTGCTTCTTCTCGACCGTCACGCCCGGATAGTTGCCCACCTTCTGGTGGGCGCCCGTCATCGCGTTGAAAACCGAGGTTTTACCTGAGTTGGGATTGCCGGCGAGCGCAATGCGTAGCGTCGGTGTCACTTGCGTGTATCTCCGGACAAACGAGTTTGTTGAAGTTTAATCTGCCTAACTTACGTCTTAAAAAAACCGGCCCCGCGCCCTAGAGGGGCTCGACGGCGACGGTGCCGGCTTCCACCATCCGCAGAGACAGGTGGTAGCCCTTGACCTTGATCTCCATCGGGTCGCCGAGCGGCGCGATGCGTTCGATCTCGACGACGGTACCCGGCGTCATGCCCATGTCGACGATTCTGCGCTTCGTCTCACCGTTGCCGTTGATCTTGACGATCCGCGCCCTGGTCCCCGGTTCGAGTTCGTTGAGAAACTTCGTCTCCAACGCAACGCGGTCCTTGCGCGCCCGGTAGTCGATGAGCGAAAGCGTCAGGCAATGTTCGCAGTCGTCTTCTTCCTCGGGGTGTTCGCAAAAGTAGCCGAATTCCTCGGCCCAGTTGCTCCCCGCGCGCGGGCACACCTGGAGATAATCCACGAACTGGATGAAGCGGTTCAACACTTCCGGAGAAACCGCGTGTTCCATGTCGCACGCCGCCTTTTCAGCCACTTCCCTATCGACGGCGAGGACCTTGGTCAGGAAATCGCGGATGCCTTCGTGCTTTCTGACAACTTCGCGAGCAACCTCCTGCCCCTTGTCGGTCAGCGTCACGATCTCATACGGCGCGTAATTGATGAGCCCCTTGTCCGAGAGCGCGTGGAGCGCCCCCGTGACCGACGACATGTTCACACCGAGACGCAGCGAGATATCCTTCGGCCTCGCCGCCTGCTTGTCGGCGCTGATGGTGGCGATCGCCTTGATGTAGTCTTCCAGACTCGCGCTCAGATTCTCTTCAGGATGCTCCATATACCCTTTCCGTCACTCAGACTTCGTCGTAACGAAGAATGTACGGTAAACCCAACAAAAGGTCAAGGTTTTTGTGATAGTTTTCACGTGACGCGCGTCCCCGCCGGGGGAGAGGGCGGCGAGAAGAACTGCATCAATATATATTACAAATGGTTATAAGATCGGATGTTACTCGAAATCCAGCACGTAGCTGTAAACCCTGTCTTGCAGCCCGCTGCTCACCTTCAGGCCGCAGCGGTTGAAAACCGCCTGCATCGCCTTATTCTCGGCCAGCACCTCGGCGGTGAAACCCCGGATTCCGTTGCGCTTGGCGATGCGGGTGAGAGTGCCGAGCAGGAACTTGCCGATGCCTCTGCCCTGCCACCGGTCGCCCACGACAAACGCAACCTCAGCCCGGTTGGTCCTGGTGTCGAGGTAATACCTGCCGACGGCAATGATCTCCTCGCCGTGCGCCTCCGGCACCGTTACGACAATGGCTTCATCCTGGCGGTGGTCGATGTATACAAACTGCTGGATCTCTTTTTGCGGGAATCGCTTGAGATGCGTGAAGAAGCGGTAATAAACGGCCTCCTCGGACAGCGTGTACAGCAGATCCTTCATCAGAGGCTGATCCGTCGGGTGGATCGGCCGCGCCGTGACTTCGGTGCCGTCGTCCACGATGAACGTCGCGCGGAAATCCTTGGGCCCGACAACGATCTTGCCCTCGACGTCGGACATCTCCTGTCGGACGTACTTGAACTCGATCGCTTCGTGGAGGAGCTGCTCGCGAAAGTCCGGGTGGGAGATACTGATCAATGCCAGCGCCCGTTCCTGCACGCTCTTGCCGTGCAGGTAAGCCACGCCGTGCTCGGTGACGACATAGTGCACGTCACCGCGCGACGTCACCACGCCGGCGCCCGGTTTGAGGTACGATACTATTCTCGAAATCGACCCGTCTTTGGCCGTACTGGGAAGCGCGATAATCGCCCGGCCGCCGTGCGAACGCGCGGCGCCACGGTTGAAATCGACCTGTCCGCCGATACCGGAAAAGAACTTCGTGCCGATCGAATCGGCGCAGACCTGGCCGGTGAGGTCCACCTCCAGGGCGACGTTGATCGCCACCATCTTGTGGTGCTGCCCGATGATGTACGGGTCGTTGACGTATTCGGTCGGGTGAAAGGCGAAGGAATCGTTCTGGTCGATGTAGTCGAATAACTTTGTTGTTCCCATACAGAAACTCGCCACGACCTTGCCGCGGTCGATGGTCTTGAGGCTCCCGTTGATCGTACCGGATTCGATCAGGTCGATGATGTCGTCGGTGAGCATTTCGGTGTGGATCCCGAGATCCTTTTTGCTCTCCAGGAACTGGAGGATCGAGTGCGGTATGCTGCCGATCCCCAGCTCCATGGTCGATCCATCCTCGACGAGCGACGCGACGTGTTCGCCGATACGGATCGTGGTCTCGGTCGTCGGCGCCGGCTGGATCTCGAGAAGGGGCGTATCGACCGGCACGAGAATGTCTATGTCATAAATATCGATGGACGCATCACCGAATACCCGCGGCATCTGCGGGTTGATCTCGGCGATCACGAGCGACGCATTCTCCGCCGCACTCTTGACGATATCGACGGCAATGCCGAAGCTGCACATGCCGTTTTCGTCGGGGGGAGAAACCTGTATCAGCGCGACGTCGAGCGGCAGCTGTCCCGATTTGAACAGCCGCGGTATGTCGGACAGAAAAATAGGCGTGTAGTCGCCGTAGCCTTCCTGAATCACTTCGCGAACGTTGTCGGAAATAAAAAAACTGTTCACGCGAAAATTGTCCTGGAGCTTTTTGTGCGCGTACGGCGCCTCGCCGAACGTCAACAGGTGGACGATCTCGACGTCGGCCAGTTGCGTTGCCCGGGCGGTCAGGGCGTTGACGAGCGTCTGTGGCATCGCGCACCCCGTGCCTATGAATACACGCTGCCCGGCTCGTACTTTTTTCAACGCGGTGGTCGCTGACGATACCGTGTCACCGTAAGTCTCTTTCCAGTTGTCGTCCGTGACAGGGAGTTTGTTATCGTTCATCATGATTGCCAGTCCTCAGACTCGGTAATGGTGCTGGTTCAAGCATCTTTATTGTTTTCAAGTTTGATCGTGATGCGCGCATCGGCGACAAACGGGTCGACACCCACGGGGCCGACGATGTAAGGGTTGATATCCAGCTCCAGCACCTGCGGAAAATCGGTGCCCAGCTGGCTGATCCTCTGCAGTCCCGACGCGATTGCGTCGAGGTCGACGCGCGCCTGGCCCCGCGCCCCTTCCAGCAACGCGTAAGAGCGCGTGTCTTTCAGCATCTGCATCGCCTCGTCGTGGGTGATCGGCGCCAGGTGAAAAGTAATGTCCTTCATGACCTCGACGAATATCCCGCCCAGCCCGAACATCAGCATCGGTCCGAATAGCGGGTCGCGCGTCATGCCCAGAATGATCTCCCGGCCCGGGGGACACATCTTTTCCAGATAGACGCCGTCGAGCCGGGCGTCGGGATAACCGCGGCCGACCCGGAGCATCATCAGTTCATAGGCATCCTGCACCGCCTGTGCGCTGTACAAGTTGATCTTCACGCCGCCGACGTCGGACTTGTGGATGATGTCGGGCGATACAATCTTCATCGCCACGGGAAAACCGATCCGCTCGGCGTACTCGATCGTCTGTTCGACTCCCGTGAGCAGCCGTCCCTCCGGGATATTGAAATCGTAGGCTCCCAGGATTTCCTTGGCCCTGACCTCGCTGATGTTGGCGAGCCCGGCTCGCGTGTGCCGGGATATTATTCTCTCCACGCGGCGCCGGTTCACGGGGAACCGGGTCACACGGCGCGGCGGGCGCCGGCGCCAGGCGGCGTAGTCGCACATCGCCTTCAGCGTTTTGGCGGCGCGTTCCGGAGACGGATAGTCGGGCAGGCTGCACCGGGTCAAAAACTCCCTCCCCGGCATGACGTCGACGCCTCCCATGAACGCCGCCAGGATGGGTTTGGTCCCCTCCGACGCGCACCTGGCGACCGCTTCGGCGGTCTCCAGCGGCTTGGTCATCGCCTGCGGCGTCAGAATAACGATGATCGCGTCGATGTGATCGTCCGCCTGCGCCGCTTTTATGGCCGCGGCGTAACGGCCGGGGTCGGCGTCGCCAAGCACGTCGATCGGATTGAGCGCGCTCGCCGCGGCAGGCAGCGACCGGCGCAGCTCATCGACAGTGCTGTCGGACAACCGGCTTACCTGGAGCCCGATCTTTTCGCACGCATCCGCCGCCATGATACCGGGACCGCCGGCGTTGGTGATGATTGCCACCCTTTCGCCATCGGGCAGCGGCTGCATATAAAGGGCGGTGGCGTAGTCAAACAGTTCTTCGAAGTTATCGGCACGAATCACCCCGGAACGGCGGAACGCGGCGCCGTAGGCGATGTCTCCCCCGGCGAGGCTGCCCGTGTGCGAGGAAGCTGCTTTCGCGCCGGCCTGGGTCGTCCCGACCTTGAGTATCACCACCGGCTTGGTCGAACACGTCTCCTCGGCGATCGTCAGGAACTCCTCGCCGTTTTCGATACTCTCCAGATAACCGGCGATGACTTTTGTTTCCTCGTCGCGGGCCAGGACCTTGAGAAAATCGGTCTCGTTGAGATCGGCCTTGTTGCCGATACTGATCAGCTTGCCCAATCCGAGATGCCGCCCCGTGGCCCAGTCGAGAATCGCCGTGCACAGGGCTCCCGACTGGGAAATAATCGAGATACCCCCCGGCTCCGGCATCTGGCTGGCGAACGACGCATTCATCTTGTGGTGGGTGTTGATCAGCCCCAGCACGTTGGGCCCCATCAAACGCACGCCTTTCTGGCGGCACATGCGGGCGATATCGGCTTCGAGTTCCGCGCCCTCGGGACCGACTTCCTTGAACCCGGCGGTGATGACGATAATCGCCCCGACGCCCTTGCGAAGGGATGCGGCGACGGCATCCTTGACCGCCGGAGTGGGCACGGCGATGATGCTCAGATCGACCTTGTCTCCGTATTCGTCAAGACTCTTGTAGTTTGCGAGGCCGAGCAGTTCATCCGCCTTGCGGTTGACGGGTACGATCTTCCCTTCGTATCCGGCTTCTATCAGACCGGACAATACGGCGTGCCCGACCTTGCCGGGATTGGCCGAGGCTCCGATAATGGCGATCGAATCCGGGTATAATAACGATTCCAGCATGTTGGTCTGTTCACTCCTTGTTCACAACGCCGGCACCGGGGACGGTTCCGGGTGCTTGCCGGGGACAGGCATATAGCGACGGCCCGTACGTCGAACACGGGCGCCCTCATGACGGAAAGAGTTTCGAGGCGGCGGCGGGAAGGTGTCTGGTCGCGCCCATCGTACTACATGACCGTCCCGCTTTTCAACGTTCGAATGCCCCGTCTCCCGTGGCGAACGTGAGCCTTGTTATGCTATGATTGCGGATTATCAAATTTGATTCATCCCGACATCGCATTCAAGGAGGAAATCATGTCCGCCAGGGACAATCACACCACCACCCCCGAGCCGGGCGCCACGGCTACCGCCGGCCGTTCGGGCGACGGCGTCAGATCCGACCTGAGTGTTACTATCACCGTCAGGGACTCCGGGGGAGTCGAGGTTTCCACCCGCTCCAGGGTAGCGGCTTTTTACGGAAATTCGATCCGCGAAACCGCCGCCGCGGTCGCAAAGGACCTCGGGGCGGAACACGCCCTGGTGGAAATCAACGACGCGGGGGCGCTTCCCTACGTGATCGCCGCCCGCGTCGAAACCGCCCTGCGCCGCGCCGGATTCGCGGGCCGTTCGCTGCCCGCGCGCACGATTCCACGGCCGGAACAACCAACGGCAAAGGACAGGCTGCGCCGGTCGCGCCTCTATCTTCCCGGCAATGAGCCCAAATTTGCGGTCAACGCCGGCATCCACCACCCCGACGCGGTGATCCTCGACCTCGAGGACTCGGTCCATCCCGACGCGAAGGACGCGGCGAGGCTGCTGGTGCGCAACGCGCTGCGGTGCGTCGACTTCATGGGAGCCGAGCGTATGGTGCGGATCAACCAGCTGCCCCTGGGGTTCGAGGACCTCGAAGAGATCGTCCCCGAATACCCCGACCTGATCCTCATTCCCAAAGTGGAACGGGCCGAGGAAGTGACCGAAGTCGCCCGCTCTATCCGCAAGATCCAGGAGCGCGACGGCGGCGCCCCGGACATCTGGCTGATGCCGATACTGGAATCGGCTCTCGGCATCGAAAACGCCTTCGCCATTGCTACCGCCGATAATAACGTGGCTGCCCTCACCATCGGGCTGGAGGACTTCACCGCCGACCTGGGGGTCCGGAAGACCAAAGAGGGGTCCGAGTCCCTCTTTGCCCGCCAGCGCCTCGTCAACGCGGCCAGGGCGGCCGGCGTCCAGTCGATCGACTCGGTCTACGGGAATGTCGGAGACATCGACGGATTGCGCGCCTGGGGTATGCGCGCCCGCGCGATGGGTTTCGAGGGCATGGGTTGCGTCCATCCCCGCCAGATCCGGCCCATCCACGACGCGTTCGCGCCGTCGGCCGCTGAAATCGAGAAGGCGCTCACCATCGTGGCCGCATTCGACGACGCCACGGCCAGAGGCCTCGGCGTGATCAGCCTCGGATCGAAGATGATCGATCCACCGGTCGTGCTGCGCGCGCAGCGCCTCGTCGATCTGGCCCGGCGCAGCGGCCTGGTACCCGACTCTCCGGCAGAATAACTGCAGATAATAACCGCAACATCAAATTGGAGGCAAATCGATGAGCCAGAAACATGAATTCGCCGTCAACGCGATCGGCCGCAAGATCCCGCTGATGGTAAACGGCCACGAGCAGGTGCCCTTTCAAGGCGTGGGCAAATTCCGGCCCACGGCGCGCAAGTACGGTCCGCCCGTGAGGTCGTGCAGCGACTACCCGGCCAACGGAGACAAACGGGTCGGGGATCTCAAGACAGCGCTCGAGATGTGCGGACTGGAGAGCGGAATGACCATATCGAGCCACCACCACCTGCGAAACGGCGACAGGGTCGCCCTGGCGGCGCTGCAGGCGGCTGGCGAGCTGGGCGCGAAAGATCTGATGTGGTTCCCCAGCGCGTCGTTTCCCTGCCAGGAACCCGTGATCGACCTGATGGACCAAGGCGTGGTCCATCATATCGAGGGCAGTATGAACGGCCCTCTCGGCGCTTACTGCTCTCACGGAAAGATGCGCGGACTGGGCGTCCTTCGCTCCCACGGGGGACGGTGGCAGGCCATCCAGGATGGCGAGGTCAAGATCGACATCGCCGTTATCGCCGCCCCGACGGCCGATTCGTTCGGTAACGCCGACGGGTCGCACGGACCGTCGGCTTGCGGATCACTGGGCTTCGCGCTCGCCGACTCGATCTACGCCGACCGCGTCATCGTGGTCACCGACAACACGGTTCCCTTCCCCTGCATTCCCTGGCAGATCCAGGGCAACAACGTCGACTTCGTCGTCGAGGTCGAATCGATCGGCGACCCGACGAAGATCGTGTCGGGCACGACCCAGATCACCAAAAGCCCCGAGCGGCAGCTGATCGCCGAGCACGTGGCGTGTTTTCTCCGCGACACGGGGATCATGCGCGACGGGTTCTCGTTCCAGGCCGGCGCGGGGGGCATCGCGCTGGCATTTGCCAACCACCTGATGGCCATGATGAAGGAAGCGGGTGTCAAGGCCAGGTTCGTTCGCGGCGGGTCGACCCAGTACCTCGTCGAAATGCTCAACGAGGGCCTGACCGACTATATCCTCGACGGCCAGACATTCGACCTGGTCGGCGTCGAATCGATCGGCTCGAACCCCCGGCACATCGCGACGAGCCCTTTTACATCGTACAACTATCACGGCAAAGGCAACTTCGCCAGCCTGGTGGACGCTGTCGTGCTCGGCGCGACCGAGGTGGACGTCAACTTCAACGCCAACGTCAACACCCACTCTGACGGGATGCTGCTCCACGGCATCGGCGGATGGCAGAACTGCCTGGCGTCGGGTTGCACGATCCTGGCCCTGCCGTCGTTCCGGGACCGCATCCCCGTCATCGTCGACGAAGTTACGACGGTAACCGGACCGGGCGAGTTGATCGACGTCGTCGTCTGCGAACGGGGAATCGCCATCAATCCCCGGCGCAAGGACCTTTTGAGCGCGGTCGAGGGCTCGGGGCTGCCGATCCGGACGATCGAAGAGCTCAAGGACGAGGTCGAAAAGATTGTGGGAGGCAAACCGGAGGTTTTCGTAAAGACCGACGATCCCGTCGCCGTCATCAAGTGGGTCGACGGGACCGTGATCGATACGGTCTGGCGGGTTCCCGAGTAGCCACACCCGGGGTGTCAGTCTTCTTTCCGCGCGATGCCGGCGCTCTCACCCCAACTGCCGGCAAAAACGAACTCGGCGAGCGGCCGGCGCTCGCGAGGCGTGGTGTCGGCTTCGCGGAAGTCGTCGGTCTGCGTGTCCGGGTGCGCCGCGTAACCGATGGCGAGTGCGGTGACCACCTGGTAACCTTCCGGCACACCGTACAACTCGCGCGCCCGGTCGGGCAGAATTCCACTCATCTGGTGAACGGAGAGGCCACGCGCCGTGGCCTCGATCGACAGCATGGCCGAAGCCTGGCCCAGGTCGTGGACGGCGGCGCCGTTGGGCTTGTCGTTCCTTGAAAACGCCAGGCTGGCGATTCCCAGTGCCAGTACCGGCGCCGCCTGCGCCCATGCCTGGTTCGGTTCGACGAGGCAGGAGAGCAGACGTTTGAACTCGCCGGGATCGTCCCTGGTGGCG